>CADBUT010000039.1 GCA_902797925.1 uncultured Spirochaetaceae bacterium | reverse complement strand
AGAATATTACTTTGTCGGTGAAAAAGCTGGCAAAGAAGAAGTAATCTTATGCGGAAAATTCGAAAATATTGAAAAAACTCTTTTTGCCTATATTTATAATTCAGAAGGAAAACAAGTCCAATACGATGGAATAGGTGCTTACTTATATTACGAGGATAAAGAAAATTATAACGGACGTTCTGCAATTGTTTATGGTTTCTCAACAGATAATCTTTCTAGCATAAACTACAGAGGTTTTATTTTCAGGTATATACAGGAAGAAGATAATGGAATACAACAGGGTTCATTCTGGAGAATAACCTATAATTTCCAGAATAACAAAGCATCGTCGTTTAACCCAGAGTTAGATTAAAATATTCATGTCTATATGAATGCCCATTGCTCAAAAAATAGTGCGCAATGGAGCAGGAAATTCGTGCTGACCACAATTGCGAGCGCAGCGAGCACGCTTGTGGTCTAAGCACGGATTTCCTGCGGGAATGAAGCACTATTTTTTGAAACATTTGCTTTTCATCGTAAAGCATTGATTTTTTCTTCGCCTAACATTGACAAGTTGTGCAATTTTTGCTAATTTATATACGAACATATTATAATCTTTCATCATTGAGAGTCGTTCAAACGGCTCTTTTTTTATATCTGCACGATAACTGGAGTTGCTTTGGAATATGCATCCCTTGCGGAAATTCCGCATTATTCAGATTGTGAACCGATTGTTTCAGGCTTGGGCTATTCGCTCGTAGAGCTGCGCATTTTCCGCACGAACGGAACGACGCAAGTAAGAGCCGTGATTGCACATGCCGACCCTGATAATCCGAACGGAATCGGCGTAAACGATTGCGCCAAAGTTCACAGACTGCTGCTTCCGCGTCTTGAAGTTATTCTTGACAATCAGGACATTTATATGGAAGTAACTTCGCCCGGCACGGAACGTCTGATAAAGAACGCAGCTGAATTTGCATTTTTCACAAAGAAATATGTAAAAGTCTACGATACAACAGTTTCAGACTGGGTTTCTGGTCAGATTGTCAGCGCAGATAAAGAACAGATTAAACTGCTTATAGACGGAACGGAAAAAGATATTCCGTTTAATAATATAGCAAAAGCAAAGTTACTAAACTCATAGGAGGTGCCGGTATGTCATTGGAAATGGCCGAGGCAATTCGTCAGCTTACAGAAGAAGGCGGTTACACAAAAGAATCTGTTAAGCATATTATTGAAGATGCTTTAATTTCAGCTTATAAACGCAAATTTGGAACAAGCGAAAATGCTGTTGTCCGTTTTAATGATGATCTTACTGATGTTTCATTGTATTCACGCAAGGTTATTGTAGACGGAGTTTACGACCCTGTTGTAGAAATGGAGCTCGAAGATGCATTGAAGCTTTCGCCGGACTGTGAAGTCGGCGATGAAATCGAAATTCTTGTAGATCCGCATGATTTTGACCGCGGTACAGTTCAGACAGGAAAACAGACAGCACAGCAGTCTTTCCGTAATTTTCAGAAAGACAGCCTTTATGCTGAATTCAAGGACAAGGTCGGCGAAGTCATCATCGGTTATTATCAGCGTGAGAGAAACGGCAACATTTATGTAAATCTCGGCCGTTCTCAGAACGACACAAACAATATCGAAGGCGTTCTGCCGAAGAAATTCCAGTCACCGCGTGAGACTTACAAAAAAGGCGACAGAATTAAGGCTGTAATCGAAGAAGTAAAAAAGACAAACGCCGGTGCGCAGATTGTACTTTCAAGAACATCAAGCAGCTTCGTCCGCAAAATCATCGAAGTTGAAGTTCCTGAAATTTACGACAAAACTGTTGAAATCCATAATATCGTCCGCGAGCCTGGCTACCGTACAAAGGTTGCAGTCTATTCAAACAGAGAAGACGTTGACCCTGTAGGCGCATGTGTCGGTCTTAAGGGTGTGCGCATTCAGAATGTCATCCGCGAGCTTGAAGGCGAAAAAGTTGACGTTCTGAAATACGACAAAGACCCGAGAGTGTTTATTGCAAATGCTCTTTCTCCGGCAGAAGTTTCTGCTGTAATTATTCTTGATGAAACAAAACGCTCGGCTCTTGCTGTTGTAAACGAATCACAGTTCTCGCTTGCTATCGGCAAACAGGGCTTGAATGTACGTCTTGCAAACCGTCTTGTTGACTGGAGCATTGATGTTAAGACTGAAGACCAGTGTGAAGAAATCGAAAAAATCACAGCTGAATCAAGAAAAGCTGCCGAGAGCCTCTTTAATGATGCTTCTCAGGAAGAACCTGATATTGAGACAATCGCAGATTTGCCGGGTGTAGATATTCACGTTGCGGAGCTGCTTAAAGCTGCCGGCATTGAAAGAATTGAAGATTATCTTGATGCAGTTGATTCAGGTAAAATCGCTTCGATTGACGGTGTTTCAGCCGAAGATAATGATAAATTGCAAAAACTTATTGATTCTGTATGCGAGATTATTGACGAGCCTGCAGAATCTGAATCTGCTGACGCTGCAGCTCAAGAAAGTGCTGAATCTGCTGCGGCCGAAGATGAAGAGCAGATTGAGTTCGAATGCCCTGAATGTGGCGCTCGCGTAACAGAAGACATGACCGTATGTCCAAACTGCGGTGTTGAGCTCAGTTTTGAATACGAGGAAGAAGAATAGGAAGTAAAATGGCAGAAGATGTAGAAAAAAAACAAGAGTTTATTCTCACAAAAAAAGAAAAGAATTCGGCTTCGGAACCGGCTGCAGAAAAGACTGAAAAAAAGCCTCAGCAGCAGAACTCTGAGCCGTCTCATGAGAAGACGCCTGTTAGAAAAAAGGTCGTTGTTAAAGCAAAGCCGAAATCGGCACAACCGCAAGGCAACGGCAGCTCTTCTGCATCTGGTGCTTCTGACAAAAAATCACCTGCGTCTTCTGGTGGAAATGCAGAAAGACGCAAGGTCTCTTCTTTTGAACTGAATCCGCAGAGACCGAATGTAAAGGCCGGTAACTTAAGCGACAAACCGCGTTTTTCCGGCAACCGCAGAGACGGTAATTTTCAGCGCAGGGACAACGGTTCGGGCGGCTTTACAGGCGCACAGGCTAGAGAGGGGTACCGCAACCGCAACAACCAGAACGGCGGGCAGGGCGGACGCAACAACGCCGGTGGCGGCCAGCGCGGCAGCTTTGGCGGACAGGGCGGACGCAACAACGCTAACGGCGGTCAGCGCGGCGGTTTTGGCGGCGGACAGGGTGGACCGCGTAATTCTGCCGGCGGAAGAATGGGACAGGGCGGTTTCGGCAACCGCGGCGGTTTTGGCGGCGGAATGCCTCCTGCACCTGTTGAAGAGAACAAGAAGTCTTCACAGAAGAAGTCTTTCAAGGGCAAGAAGCCTGTATACAACCGCAAAGACCGCGAAGACATTGAGACAGTTGACAAGCTTCTGAACCAGAAGAAGAAGCAGACAATACATACAAATCCAGTTCCGAAAGAAATTGAAATCATGGATTCAATTTCAGTTTCGGAACTTGCAAAGAAAATGAACCTTAAAGCTTCGGAAATTATCGCGAAGCTTATGGGTATGGGCATGATGGTGTCTATCACACAGACAATCGATGCCGATACGGCGACAATTGTTGCTTCAGAATTTGACTGCCAGGTTAAGATTATCAGCCTTTATGATGAAACTGTTATCGAAAGCGAAGCAGACAGAGAAGAAGATATGAAGCCGCGCCCGCCGGTCGTTACTGTTATGGGTCACGTTGACCACGGTAAGACCAAGACACTTGATGCAATCAGAAGCGCAAACGTTGTTGCAAGTGAATTCGGCGGCATTACTCAGCACATCGGTGCTTATCAGGTTGAAACGCCAAAAGGCAAGATTACCTTCCTTGATACACCGGGACACGAAGCATTTACAATGATGCGCGCCCGCGGTGCAAAAGTTACAGATATTGTTGTCCTTGTTGTTGCAGCTGACGACGGCGTTATGCCTCAGACTGTAGAAGCAATCAACCACGCAAAAGACGCAGATGTTCCGATTATCGTTGCGGTAAACAAAATTGATAAGCCGGAAGCAAACCCAGAGCGTGTAAAGACTCAGCTTTCTGAATATGGTCTTACTCCGGAAGAATGGGGCGGACAGACACAGTACGTTTATATCAGTGCTTTGAAGAAAGAAGGCATTGACGACCTGCTTGATGCAATTCTTCTTCAGGCTGAAGTTCTTGAGCTTAAGGCTAACTGGAATTGCCGTGCAGAAGGTAAGGTTATTGAATCTAAGATTGACCACGGACGCGGCGTAGTCTGCACCGTTATGATTGAACGCGGTACTTTGCACATCAACGACCCGTATGTCGGCGGAATTTACGCCGGCCACGTGCGCGCAATCTACAATGACCGCGGCAAGAAGCTTAAAGAAGCTTATCCTGCAATGCCGGTCGAAATCGTCGGTTTTGAAGGAATGCCGAATGCAGGCGATCCTTTCCAGGTTACGGAAACAGAGCGCGATGCCCGCGACATTTCTGCAAAACGCCAGGAATTGAAGCGGTTTGAAGATTCAAAGGCTGTCAAGAAGGTTAATCTTGATAACTTGTATGATACAATCGAGCAGGGCGAAGTTATGGAGCTCAAGGTTATCATCAAGGCAGACGTTCAGGGTTCTGCCGAAGCCTTGAAGCAGTCGCTTGAAAAGCTCTCAACAAAAGACATCCGCCTTGTCGTTATTCATTCTTCAGCCGGTGCAATCAACGAAAGCGACGTTTCTTTGGCGGCCGCTGACTCGAATGCAATTATCATCGGTTTCAACGTCCGTCCTACACCGAAAGCCAAAGCCCTCGCTGACCAGGAAAAGGTTGATATCCGCAAATATAACATCATCTATAAGTGTGTCGAAGAAATTACGGCCGCTATGGAAGGTATGCTTAAGCCTGATGTTAAGGAAGAAGTCATCGGTACTGTTGAAGTGCGCGATACTTTCAAAGTGCCGAAGATTGGCGTTATTGCCGGTTGTTACGTGCTTACAGGCGTCGTAAAACGTTCTTGCAGCGTCAACGTTATCCGCGACGGCATCGTAATTGCTTCTTCTCTGAAGATTACTTCATTGAAACGTTTCAAAGATGACGTTAAAGAAGTTGCAACAAGCTTTGAATGCGGTATGGGACTTGAAAACTGGCAGGATATTCAGGTTGGCGACCAGTTTGAAATTATTGAGATGGTAGAAGTTGCAAGAAAACTGAACGCACCGTCTTCAAG
Organism: uncultured Spirochaetaceae bacterium; assembly: GCA_902797925.1. GTDB lineage: Bacteria > Spirochaetota > Spirochaetia > Treponematales > Treponemataceae > UBA1240. The sequence goes on along the minus strand of CADBUT010000039.1, from coordinate 836 downwards.
CTCAAACAAAAAAGAAGGCTGATATGTCTGAATTCAGATTAGTACGTCTTGGGGAGCAGATCAGAAATGAAATTTCCCAGATGATTCTAAAACAGCAGATAAAAGACCCGCGTGTTTCAACTTTTTTGAACATAAACCGTGTCGAAGTTTCACGTGATTTAAGCTATGCAAAAGTGTATGTTTCAAGCTTTATGGACGACAAGAAGACTGAAAAAGGCGTAAAGGGGCTCGAAAGCGCTGCCGGCTTTATTCAGTCTACGTTAAGCCGTAAACTTACGCTCCGGCAGTTCCCCAAACTTCAGTTTGTGTGCGACTCAAGCATAAAAGAAGGCTTTGAAATGGTGCGTAAGCTTGCTGAAATAACAGAAGCTGACGCCGCCGCATCTTCGGAGAATAATGCAGCAGACTGACGGCATTGTCTTATATGCCAAGCAGCCGGGACTTACAAGCTTTTCTTCTCTTTGGGCGATAAAACACGCGCTGAACACCACCAAAATAGGGCATACAGGCACGCTTGACAATTTTGCAGACGGGCTGCTTGTAGTCTGCGCGGGCAGACTTACAAGACTTGCCGGTGCAATTACGGCTTTTGACAAAGATTACGAAGCTGTAATTGCGTTCGGGCAAGAAACCGATACGCTTGACCCGTCCGGCAATGTGACAAAAACCGCGCCGCTGCCTGTTATCGGCGAGCTTCAAAAATCAATCGAAAAATTTACCGGCGGGATTATGCAGACACCGCCCGCTTTCAGCGCGCTGCACATTAACGGCAAGCGCGCAAGCGATTTGGCGCGTGCCGGTAAGACAGCAGAAATTCCTGCGCGGCCTGTTACGGT
>CADBUT010000038.1 GCA_902797925.1 uncultured Spirochaetaceae bacterium | reverse complement strand
CGCTGGCGGCAAGGTTTGTCAAGCTCGCAAGGCTTTCCATGCGGCGCAAAAGCGTCTGCTGGTTTCTGGTATCTGTAACGTCTTCAATCTGAATAAGCGTACCGGTTACACGCTTTTTCTGCACCAAAGGCAGCGCCGTAACAACGATTATGCGCACGCTGCCGCCGGCTGTTTCAAGCGTAAATTCTTCGCTAGTCTGGTTTTTCGGTTTTTCGTAAACAGAGCGCAGAAACGCGCTAATATCTGAATCTGCAATTATGTTCCAGACCGGCGTAGTCTGGCCGCGCTGCTCTGCAAGGCTTACGCGCGTCGCGTTGAACGGCAAAAGACGCTCGGCAGTCTTATTCGTTAAAAGCAGGTTTCCGGCTTTGTCACAAATCAAAAGACCCGTGTTCAAAGATTCCATTACGGCATCAAGTGTCTCGTTTTCTTCGAGCACCATGTCAAGAAGAGATTCAACCTGTTCATTTGAAAGTTTGGCAACTTTTTGTGCCAGACGCTTTGCATACCGCCGCATTTTTCAGCCTGATTTACGAAGAAGCTTTTGACAGTTCAGAGGCAAGATATTCCAAAGCACTCGCCGTACTCTGGTTATAAAGCGAAACATTCTCGCTTGCAGTGCGCACTACATTTATCCAAGAAAAAGCTGCTTTCTGCTCTTGCGAAGAAATGCCTTTTTCAAGAATTGCAATGCGGAGCACATCGAGAATTTCTTTCATAAAAAGCGAAAACAATATGCGCGGCTCAAAATTATGCGCTTCGTTTATAATCATCTCAACAGGAATCTGGTCACGAGGATTGAATTTCTGCATTATTATGCGCCTTACAAGCGGCGGCATGTTCTGCACCGTAAGCAGGAAAGAACATGCGAGCATCGAAAGCTTCTCGCGCGAAACTGGCAGGAAAGACTCAAGATAAGCAGAAACTGAATCAAAAGAAGCTTCTTCGTGAAAAACGCGCGTAATAACTTCGCGCTGCTGTTCTGGCGTTCTGTCAACAAAAGCATAAGTTCTTACACGAGAAAGAATTGTCGGCATAACAGCAGCACGTCTACTTGTGGTCAAGATAAACAGTACATTCTGCGGCGGCTCTTCAAGAATTTTGAGCAGTGCGTTGCGCACAGAATCCTGCATACGGTCAGCATTTTCTATGATAAGCACTTTCTTGCTTCCGTCTGAAGTTGTAAGATGCGCCCATGCAGACGCGCGCCGTATCTGCGCCACAGGAATTGAATCATATAAAAAGAGGTTTTCAAGCTTCTGGCACGCCGTAACGATGCAGTCCGCAATTTTCTGCACTTCTTCAAAAGGCGGCAATGTGCGGAGCGGGTCAATTTCTTCCATAAGCTCATCAATGTTCTGCACAATAGGCGCCATCTTTGAAAGCTTTTCCTCGCCTTCCCACAGAATCGGGTTAAAGCGCATTGTAAGTTTGCGGACGGCCCTTACAAACAAATATCTTGCAGCCTGAATATAAGGCGAAGAAGCTTCTACGGCGTGCAGAAATGTCTTGCGCGCAGCTTCAATTTCAAGCGTACATTCGCGCGGGCCTACAATCATCAGGCTTGAATGGTTAAGAGCTTTGTGCTTGAGGCATGAGATACAGGCGCAAGTCCAGTTGCCTGTTTCTCCAAGACCGTTGCCCTGGCACGAAATGACGCGCGCAAGCTCAATTGCGCATGTCAGTTTGCCCGAACCTTTTGGACCAGCAAAGAGCAGTGCCTGAGGCAATGTGCCTTTTTGTATTTCTTCAATAAGAAGGCTTGTCACATTTTGGTTCAATACATTATCAAACATGAATACTTCCTTGAACTTGAATTGTCTTAGGCACAACTTCAGGCGCAGTAACAAAAAGCGGCGAAATCAGCTTTTCAAAAAAACTTGCGTCAAGCACAGGCCGGATGTCGAAAAACCTCTGCGAATGAAGCAGAAAAAGGATAAGTCCGACAACAAGAAAACCTTCCGCAATTCCGAGGAAAAAACCCAGCGACTTGTCCAAGCCCCTCATTATGTCGCCCTGAAAGGCAAAGCCGACAATTTTCTGCACCAATCTGATTGAAACATACACAATGACAAACAGAATTAAAAACGCAAGAATTCTTGTCAGCAAAATCAAGTTGCCGAGTTTCGGAAGATGCGGAACGAGAAACCTGTTCAGCACAAGCCCGAAAAAAATTCCGGCAATTACTGCAAGCTTTGAGAAAAATTCATCCAAAAAGCCTCTGAGTGCTCCATGAATCGAAGTTATCAGAATAATAATCCAAAAAATTACGTCTATTACAGGCATGTTCATACATTATCCCAATTTTCATTTACAAGCAATTCCGCAATTGTTTCTGCCGAAGGTTTTTCTGGCAAAAGCGCAAGCACATTTGCACTAAGTTTTTCGCGGAAAGATTTATCTTCAAACGGAAGCACCGCCTCTTTTAGCGCTTCCGAAGCGTCCCTGTCTTTTACGATAAGACGGCATGCCGCATTCTGCTTGACAAAATAATCAGCGTTCTCAACCTGGTCGCCGCGCGTGCCTGAGCCTTCAAGCGGAAGAAGAAGCAGCGGTTTTTTGAGTACGGCAGCTTCCCAAAGCGTGTTTGCGCCTGAACGCGAAAAGACTGCATCTGCAAACGCAAGCACATGCGGCATTTCCTG
>CADBUT010000037.1 GCA_902797925.1 uncultured Spirochaetaceae bacterium | reverse complement strand
TGGTTGCCCGTTTTCACTTGAACCAGGAATACATGTATGTTTTATTAATTCTTCATACTCATTTTGAACAAAATGATACCAAGTATTAGAATTATAGCAAAATCCATAAAACTCATTATCATTTTTTGCAATAAGAATATCTATTCCCGGAGAAATGCCCTCATTCGGATCCCAATAAGTATAATATTTCAAAGGTTCATTGAATTTAAGATGCTTCACGATTTTTGATTTTTCAGCATAAACATTACTTATTAAAACACCAATGAAAAGACAGAACAAAACTTTTTTCATGTTTCCTCCAGAATATCTGATTCAGCTAAAAGTATAAACTTTAATAGTAGAAACGGCTACTGTGAAAGGCGATTTCGTGCTATAGTTTATGCATGAACCGCAATTCTGAAACAGAAGCCACAGTGCTTGCCTTGAAGCAGGTTGGCGAACAGAACAGGCTTGTTACGCTTTTTACGCCGAAAGACGGCGTGATTACGGCCGTGCTTTACGGCGGGCCGAAAAGCAAGCTGCGCGCCATGGTTTCGCCGTACCACCGCGGCAGAATCTGGCTTTACACAGACACCGTAAGAAATTCCTGTAAAATTTCAGACTTTGACGTTCAGAATTTCCGCCCCGGAATAAGAGAAAGTCTCTTTAAGACATGGGCTGCTTCTTTGTGTGCAGAGCTTGTAATCAAGACTTACGCGCGCGGCGAAAGCACTTATAAGCTTGTGCAGGGCTTTCTTGACGGGCTTGACATTGCGCAAGAACAGCAGGCGCGTCTCGGGCTGCTGCGCTTTTTGTGGCGCTACCAGTGCGAGCTTGGACTGCAATATAACACGGCCACATGCATTCAGTGCGGCGCGCTTCTAAGCGGCTTTTCGCCGGAAGAACAGGCTGTGCCGCTGCAAAGCGGCGGCGGCTTTATCTGCCCAGACTGCTGCAAGGCCGGCGGCACAGACGCTGCGCTTATGAATTCAGTTTCAATTGAAGGCATCTTGTATCTTCAGGCTATAGAAAACGCCTCGCCGCAAGAAGTGCGTCTGCTCCGCATAAGCCAGAGCACGTTCAGCAGCCTGCAAGGCTTTTTGCTTGAGCGCACGAACAAGGCCGCCGACACAAGGCTCAAAACGCTAGAAACGGCGAACCTCGGGCTGTTTTTGTAGCTTCCCCGGCTCCGCTCTGGGACGCTTCGACTCCGCTCAGCGACCTCGGTTCGGCTACGCTTACCAACCGCGAAGCCGAAGCATGGTTGCTGTGGTTCGACTGGCTCACCAACCGCGTAGTCGAAGCATAGCTTAATCTTCAGCGACAAGAATCAGGCTGTCTTCTTTAGAGAGCGTAATCTCTTTGCTTTTAAGCGGATTGATGACAATCTCGAATTTGCCCTCTGCAAGCACCTTTTTATAGCCGATAGCGATTTCGCCATAGCGGACGGCAGAAGCACAGACTGTATAGAAATCAACAGGCACGTCAGTCTTTACATATCTGGAAGCGTTCTTCATATAAAGCTCTGAACCGCTGTCAGAAAGCAAATCATCAAGAATTACAAACTGCTCGCGTGTCTGAGAAATCTGCGCCATCATCAGCGCGGTAATGTTGCTACTGATGATGAAATCAGTAACCTTTGTAACCTGCGCAAGTTCTTGGTTTTCTACGCTGCGCATTTCGCTTGTAACCGTAAAGTGAAAATCATTCTTTCTGGCAATATCGCGGATATGAAGCAGCAAAAGCAGAGTCTTTGAATCAGCTTCATCATCTGCATCAGACGAATCAGTCAAGATAAGAATGTTGTCCGGCTTTTCAGAGACAAGCTTTTCAAGCTCTGCCCTTTCAAAAATGTTACATTCCTGCACGTCAAGCTTGATATTCTTAAGGCCGCGCTGCTTTGGAACAAATTCTTTATCAATCTTTTCTGAAGCAATTGTAATGACTGAACCTTTTGCAGAATAACAATCCATTTCGGTTATAACCTGACCGAGCAGATCGTTGTTGCCGAGAATCAGCGTATTTCTTGCTACGGCCGTATCTTCTTTTTTGTCAGCGAACAATTCAGATTTTGCGGCGGCCGGCTGTGCAAGCGGCACTGTAGTATCATCATCTTCTGCAATGAAAACAATCTTGTCTGACGCGTCAATCATTGTGTCAGCCGGCGGATTCAGCATCGGCTCGCCATTACGCACAATGCCGATAGCCGTAGACTTATCAAAATACATGTTCACTTCAGCCATGCTCTTTCCGACAACTTCAGGAATCTGCTCTACATAGATTTCATCGCCTTCATAGCTGAGCAAAGTGTTGAACACAGTTGACATGCCGGGCTGGCGGCAAGTATGGGCCATAATTCTTGCGATAGAGCTTTGATAATAGAAGATTTCGGCTTTGCCGTTGCCCGCAATTCTTGCAGCCTCTGCATTCTGCTCGCTGTGAATAAGCGCGGTGATGTAAGCATCAGCGTTATCGCTCTCTTCCAGCACGGTGGCACAGGCGAGCACAGCCTTTATGCTCATAAAGTCGTCATCAGCATTAACTATAATTGAACGGCAAGTAGCCGGAGAACAGATTTCAATGTCTGAAATGTTGTCGATATTTCCGCTGCGGCAGATTATATGCGTCGTTTTTGTCTGCGGAATTCTCTGACTGATAGTGTCTTCCATTTCAGTCTTGTCTTTGCTGTCCATAACGACTATAACGCCTTTTTTCTGGTTTTCGTTAGCCATTATAAGCTCGCGGATGATGTTTATCGCATTTTCGTTGAAGCCCAAAATGATTACATGATTATTCTCGATAACAAGCGAATGACCCTTGCGGAGAGATTCCATCTTTTCTTCAAGACCGGCACCGATTACGCCAATCAACATGCTTGTAATGAAAATGCCGCAAAGCGTTACAACCGACATCACGATGATAAAGCCGATATTGCTTGTTTCATCACCGGCAATCGTTCCGGCATCAAGCGTGTGCATAAGGCTTACCCACATCATCTCAAATGCATTGCCGAATTCGCCTCCGTTAAGGCACGCAGCAACAATTCCGGCAACAACGATAATGCCGGCAGTAATTGCAGCCAGCAAAAGAATCAGCGACAAAGTTCCTTTTGACATCAAGTTGTCAAATGAATAGCGCAGTTTATCGCAAAAGTTTGTTTTCTTCATCTGAATCATCTCCCAAAAATTGAAAACTCGAACAAATAATTATCGCAATAAGAATTGAAAAACGCAAGTTTTTTGTTCGCCTGTTTCTTAAAATTGCTTTTTTTACCAATATCCATTATAGTTTAATTCATGAATATTTGGGATAAGAAAGAAGTAGCGAGAGAAGTTGTCAAAGAAATACACGACCGCTATAACTGCGATACATTGACCGCTGCTATTCTTGCACGACGCGGAATTACAAGCGGAAACGATATACTTTATTACCTTGAAGATGATGCACGCTATCTGCACAGCCCTTTCTGCTTTTCTGCAATGGAAGATGCTGTTGACCGTGTTCTTGACGCCGTTGAAGAAGGCGAGAAAGTTCTTGTCTTCGGTGACAGAGACGCGGACGGAATTACAAGTACCACAATACTTTACGAAGCCTTAAAAGAAATGAAGCTTGACGTACGCTGGCGCATACCGACCGGCAACGATCCGTACGGACTTACAATTCAGGCTGTAGATGAATTTGCCGCCGATTACGGAAGCCTTATAATTACGGTAGACTGCGGCATTGCAAACAACGCAGAAATTGCGCATGCAGCCGAACTCGGAATCGACGTAATCGTGCTTGATCACCACAATCCGCAGGAAGAGCTGCCCTCACCTGCAATTATAATCAATCCGAAGGTGCCTTCGTGCAATTACCCTTTCGACGGGCTTTCGGGTTGCGGCGTTGCTTATAAATTCATAACGGCGCTCAGATTTGCAAAGAACGAGCTTTACAAGCAGCAGATTTGTCTTCTTAATGTAAGGCCTGTAAACGATGCTTACGTTATTGAAGCTGTAAAAATCATAAACTGCTGCGAAACAGACCGTATAACAGAAACTATCGTTTCTGGGCTTGTCTCTATAACACAGACAAGACTTCTGCCTTTCCTTCAGGGTCAGCAGATTTTCGTCTGGGATGAGCCTCTTCAGAAAAAGCTTCTTGCAAAGATTTTTGGCAACGGCGTTGAATTCAATATGCTCGATATAAGACCTGAAATTGCAAAAGTGATTCCGGGTATTGCAAACTTAAGCCTTCTGCGGCTTGCACCTATGTCAAAAATCGCAAAATTCTCTGAAAAAGAACCGACAGAGCTCGACGGATTCTTCAATATTTTCGTTACATTTGTGCTGAAGAAAATCTCGCTTTATTCTCCGAGAGACGAACAGGATTTACAGCTTGTCGCTTTGTCAACGCTTGCCGACCTGATGCCGCTCAAAAACGAAAATCGAATTCTTGTACGACTCGGACTTAATGCAATGAACAAAGGTAAAATCCGCTACGGTTTGTCTGAACTTTTTGCAAGACAGAACATGCTCGGTAAACGCATCAGTACCACAGACCTTACATGGAACATTACACCTGTCTTAAATGCAGGCGGCAGACTCGGTCACCCGGAAACTGGCGTAGAGCTGTTTCTTGAGCAGGATCCTCTGAAACGCGCTGAAATTGCCGACAAGATGATTCAGTACAATAAAGAACGCAAACAGCTCAGTCTTGACGTATGGCCGGCAGTAGAAAAATCGGCGTATGAATCTCTGGAAAACTATAACAACAATCTTGTAGTTGCCTATGACGAACATGTTCACCGCGGCGTTACAGGAATTCTTGCGACAAAACTTGTGCAGCATTTTAAAGTGCCTGCTATAGTTATAGCATTTCTTGACGAGAACAATGCGGTCGGCTCAATCCGCTCAACCCGCGGCTACGATGTGTCTTCTCTGCTTGAGCAATGTGCCGAACATCTTACGAATCACGGCGGACACGCTTATGCAGCCGGCTTCAGTCTTGACCGGAGCAAGCTCAACGATTTTCTTGAATCTGTACGGCATATTTCAGGCGCAATTGAATTTACGCAGCAGCCGGATGAGGAAGTTCTTTCTATTGATGCAGAACTTCCGCACAGCTATATGACACCTGACCTGCTGAATCTTGTTGACCGCTTTGAGCCTTACGGTGAAGCTAATGCGACACTCTGCTTTATGGCAAAAAAACTTAAGATTCTCGGTGCGGACATTATGGGCAAGGTTGAGGCAAAGCACCTTAAACTTACGCTCGGTACAGGCGCGCATAAATGGCCCGCTCTTTACTGGAATTCAGCCGAGAAGCTTAAGAATGAATTCGATATAGGCGACACAATAGACGCTGTTTTTTCAGTCTGCAGAAACTGCTTTAACGGAACGGAAACGGCGCAGCTTGTTATTACAGACCTTCGTAAATCCAACTGAATTTGGGAGTTTTTCATGTTTAAGTTATTAAAAAAATCTTTGGCATTGCTTTTTATTATCAGCATCTCATTCGACGTTTTTGCAGGAGATTTGGTCTGCAAGACAAAAAACGGCGCACTTTACATCGACTATACCGCAAGCACGCATCCCGGCGATATAATCTCAATAAAACTTACAGCTAAACAAGCAGCGCGTGGCTCTGTTCCTTGCAGTGTCAGCAGCGCAAAAGCTTCGATTGTGCGCGTGGGCAACACAAAAAGCCCTGCAAGCGGTGACTGCTACGCATTAAAAAGCAGAAGCGGCACATATCTTTGTCTTCTTCCGGTTGACTCAATGCTCAAGCCGGGTGATTTCAACCTGAAAATTTCAGGTATTTTTGACGGCACAGAATTTGCAAAAGAGTTTCCTGTTTCAATTTTGAATAAAGATTTCTTGAGCGAGACAATCGAACTTAATGCGTCTAATACGGCAATAAAGACGAACACTTCAGAAAAACGCATGGCGCAGATTGAAAAGCTGAATAAGATTTTGTTTTCTGCAAACCCTGATGCCCAATACGCAGCCGGAAACTTCAAGCCGCCTGTTACGTCTACACGCCGCACTGCGTTTTATGGTGACCGCCGTGTTTACGCCTACTCTAACGGAAAAAGCTCAACCAGCGTACATTACGGGCATGATTACGGCGTTCCGACGGGCACCGTTGTTTCAGCATGTGCAGACGGCAAAGTTGTAATGGCTGAAGACCGAATCTCTACCGGCTGGTCTGTAGTCATTGAACACATGCCCGGCTTATATTCGCTTTATTATCACATGAGCAAGCTTGAGGTTGAAGAAGGTCAGTCTGTAAAGCAGGGCGAAAGACTCGGCCTTTCCGGGGCAACAGGTCTTGCCACAGGACCGCATCTTCACTGGGAAGTACGGCTTTTAGGCGTGGCAATTGACCCGGACTATTTCTTGACAAACAGTTTGTACTAGACCACGAAACAAGTCCGGGGTGACACAAAAGTCATGCCGAACCCGTTTCGGCATCTCTAATCCGGCAGAAGCATTATATTGCCGTCACTTGAAATGTAGATGGCAGAAATACGCCCCATAGGCACAGACGTAAGACGGACGGTTCTGATGTTTATGTATTTCTTATAGAACGGCAGTTTTGAGGCTGAAAAGGCAAAGGTGCAGAGCCGGTGTATTTTTTTAATTTCTTCGGGATCTTCGCCAAAAATCGAATAAATAGTGCAAATGTCGTGATGCATATAATATCTTTTAAGCTGAACGCCTTCCTCAGAATAATCTGAATAAAGCCGCAAAGGAAGCTGCAGAACGGTTTTGCCGAAACGCACTGTGGCAAAATCTACGTAGAGTGCGCCGCCGTTCCAAGAACGTTCAATCGAAGCTATTTCTCTTGCATTGCGGTCATAAAGCGAAAAATGACAGCTTACTGTTCCGGGGCTTGAGCCGTAAACCAAATATCTTGCAGGCTTTATTGCAGGCAGCTGCCCCAAATCTTCTGCGGCGGCTTTGCATGAAAAAAACTGATAACCGTATGCAAAACCTGCGCCAAGCAAAATCGAAATAAAGAGAAAAGCTGCAAATATCAAGACGGTTTTTACAAAAGAATTCATCCGTTTACCATTTTAAGAAAGGTTTCTTCATCGATAATGGCAATTCCATAAGACGCCGCTTTCTGATTCTTTGACGAGCCCGACGAAGTATCGTTTGTCACAAGATAGGTCAAATCTTTTGTAACAGAAGATTTGCATGAACCGCCGTTGTCTTTTACAAGCGCCTCTGCCTGAGCTCTCTTCATTGAATGAAGCTCACCGGTAAAGCAGAAAGACTTGCCCGCAAGTTTCCGGCTTGCTTTTTGCGCAGTCTGAATCGTTATAGTGCCGCTTTCAACAAGAGAGAGCATTTCTTCTTTGTTTTCAGCAAGACCTGTTACAAGCGTGTGCGCCGTAATAAGTGCAAAACCAAAAACACCGGCAATCTGTTCTTCTGTTGCATTCAGGAATGAATCTAATGTGTCAAAGCCAGCCGCAACAAGCTTTTCAACCATTGTTGCGCCGATTCCTTCAATATCAAAACCGGCAATAAACGTCTCAAGGCTCATGCTGCGGCTTTTTTCAATTGCGGCAAGAACCTTCTTTGCACCAAGAGATTCTTTTTCCTTTTCACGGCTTTCTTCATTGAGGAAATGCTTCACAAGCACCTGCTCATTAAGTCTGTACAAATCTGAAATTGACTTTACATCGCCACTCTCAAACAGGCTTCTTATAAGCGTAAAGCCTATATCTCTTATTTTTGCAGAATCAATCCACTTTTCAAGCTGATGAAGCACACGCTTGGCGCACTGCTTATTCGGGCAGAAAAGTCTTGTACCTTCGTTTACAAGCGTTGCACCGCAAGTGCCGCATTTTTCAGGCAGGCTTATCGGCGTTGTTGAAGCAAACAGCATACCGTCTTCTGCTTTTTGCGGAACAACTGACTCAATTTTTGGAATTATCTCGCCGCGTTTGGTAACAACTACATGACTTCCGATTTCAACGCCAAGCTCTTTTATCAAATTCGGGTTTGCAAGGCTTGCCCGCGAAACTTTTGTACCGGCAAGTTCAACTGTATCAAATTCTGCAACCGGCGTATAAGTCGCACCGTTTTCGTTCCAGATGACACGGCGTAGAATTGACACTGCTTCTTCAAGATTGAACTTAAACGCAATCTGCTTGTCAGGGCGGTTGCGCCGCGCGTCTTCCATGTCAATCAGCCTGTTCTTTATTACAAGACCGTCAATGTCAAAAGGCAGCGTTTTCCGCATTTCCATCACTTCGGCGCGGTAGTCTATTACGTCTTTTGCGTTTTTGCAAATCTTTACAGGCACAGTCTGAAAACCAGCTTTTTTAAGCCACGCCATTTTTTCTAGCTCGTCATTAAACGGCGCGGCACTTCCGCCAAAGTCTGTGAAAAATGCATCATAACAGATTATCTCAAGATATTCGGAACCTTCGCCGTCCTTGCGCTTCATAAGCCCGTTGGCGGCGTTACGGCAGTTTGCCTTGTCTGAAAAATGCTGTTTATGCACGTCATGGCTCATAATAACTTCGCCGCGCACGCCGCCTGTATAAGCTCCATCAAGTGCGTGTACAAGGCCTTTCATCTTAAGCACGTTCTGCGTAATATCGTCGCCGGTTGTACCGTCACCGCGCGTAACAGCTTTTAAGAACCGGCCGTTATCATACTGAAGCTCAAGGCTCGCGCCGTCAAGCTTGTATTCAACAAGATATTCTTCGTATTTATGCTTTTCTGCCCATTCTAAGAACTGCTCTGCGTCAGCGGCTTTTTCCTGGCTGCCCATAGGAATAAGATGGCGTGCTTTCTCAAAGATGCCGCCTGAAACAATCTGATCAGACGTGTCAGAGCCGATTTTCTGTAGCAGAGGATGGTCAGGCGCGAGCTGCTTTAATTCGTCCCACAGCGCATCAAATTCTGCGTCAGAGATTTCAGCTTCGCCTGTATAATAAGACTTCTGATATTTTTCAATGAGTTCAGCAAGTTCGTTTATCCGTTTTGTATCTGCCATGTTACTCCGCTTTTTCAAATATTAGTTCGCGTATTTCGCGCTCGGCAGAAAGCCCTTTCTGCTCAAAACGCGTTTCAGGCCGCCAGTCCTGATGCGGCGCATAAGACTCGTAGCGGTTTACAAGTCCTTCTGTCTGTGAAAGTTCTTCAAGTGCAAATTCTGCATAAGGTTCCCAGTCTGTCGCCATGTAGATATAACCTCCGGCCGAAAGCTTTGATGCAAGCAGGTTTGTTCTGGGTCTCTGCATAAGGCGGCGTTTGTGGTGCTTCTTTTTTGGCCACGGGTCAGGGAAAAAAACGTGAAAAGCCGCCACAGAATTGTCCGGCAGCATCGTCTCAAGCACTTCCATTGCATCGTGCTGAATTATATAAAGGTTGTGCAGGTCTTTATTGCGGATCTCACCGAGCAGCTTACCCACGCCCGGCGTATGAACCTCAATACCGAGATAATTCTTGTCAGGATTCTGCTCTGCAATAATTGCGGTCGCCTTGCCCATACCGAAGCCTATTTCAACAATTACAGGATTTGTATTGTCAAAAACGTCTATAAAGTTAAGCTTAGTCTGCATATACGGAATGCACCAGTGCACGGACAATTCATCATAATCACGCTGCTGGGCTTCTGTCATGCGTCCCTGACGGAGCACAAAAGTTTTTATTGCTCGGTGAACAGGCTGTTGACTTTCTTTCATAGTTTTCCTTAAAAGAATAATTCCTTATTTTTTTTGAGTTTTTCCGGCTAAAGCAAGCACAGGCGAAAGAACGGCAAAAGATTTGTCTTTTGCAAACCACAAAGTTCTGGCTGTAACTGCATTCTGTATTGTCTTTGCATACTCATTTATGTCTGGAACATCAGTTTGCAGCGTGCAGTTGAGCAGTGTACCGTCCTTATCATAGAACACTATATACTGTTGCGAAACTTTTTGATAGTCCTCTGATCTTAAAAAGGACTTGTAATCAAGAGACAAAAGCTTTTTAGGATAAGACAAATTGAAAATCCGCTCTACTGTCTGAGAATCAGCGTCTACAGCAGTCAGTCTTATTCTTCCGTTTGGCAGAATTAATCTGCCCGGCACGCACAAAGCCGAAGTGCCAGCCCACTTTCCGTTAGAAGAATAAATGTACTGAAAGTCAGAAACAGTCCAGGTGAAACCGCCCGTTTCTGAATAAACCTGCAAAAGCTTAAGATAGCCTATTTCATTGGAGGTTCTTACATAAGCCCCAAGATGCAACGAAGGATTTCCGCTTTCAGACTCATAAGAAAAAACCGGACAGACTATAGAGTTGACAATTTCCAGCTTGTTCTGTGTGCAGGAAACCATGCACAGCACTAATGCACACAGAACACATAGGGAATTACGCATTTAGAAGTTAAAGCTCAGTGTAATAACAGTCAAATCGTTTGTAGAAAACTGATTAACGATAGAATCAAATTTTACGTTTACTTTCTGACATGCTTCACTTAAATATGAAAGATAATACAAACCAAGACTAGAATCATCCTGCCCTGTTGCATCGCTGTTATAGAAATCTATAAGAGATTTATCTTTAGAAGAAGCAACTTTTGTCTTGTCAACGTTCTGCTTGATTTCGTCGTAGACATCTTCTTTGTTATAGAGCGTAATCTGAAGACGGTTCTGCATACCGATTGAGTTAGACGAACCGCCGCCGAAACGCCATGAAATAGAAACAAATTCGCGCTTACGGGTTATTTCGCTGATAATCTTCTTTCTGATTTCAGGGTCATAAATCGCGGTTGTTTCATCCATAATGCCGCGGTACATAACTTTGGCTTCTTTTCTGAAGTTATTGTTCTCGCTGTTAATGGCAAGCTCCATCAGCATGAGCGCAATGTATTCGGCAATCTGGCTCTTTTCCATAAAATCCTGCAAAGCTGGCTGCACAATTTTCTGGATAATAGCAAAGTCATCGCCCTTGAAGAAACGCAATATCAGATACCACGAATAAAGGCTCAAGTTGTCGAGATATTTCTCTGAAAGAAGCAGGTACACATTCTTTTCTTCGATTGTAATGTCCTTGCGTGCCATAATCTTGGCACGTACCGGCTTTAAAAGCTCGTCTTTTGCTGTCTGATACTGTTTTTCCATTACGAGCATTTTTGCGCGCAATGTGGCGATAGGCATTTCAGTCTTAGAATCGAACATGTGAGAAGGATTCAGTCTGTTGTATTTTTTAATTACTTCTGTTTCAAAAATTTGGCTTAAAACAAGCTTGTCCATCTGCTTATAAAGAACGCCGTAAACAGTCAGTTTAGATAAGTCAAGAATATCCTGCCTTGAAGAAGAAAATTCCGGCATGGAAATTTCAAGCTGCTTGATATAATCTGCAAGAAACATGCGCTGCAAAATAGACGGTGAAATTGTAGATGTTTCAATACCGAATTCTTCAGTATTATCAGCCAAACGCATTCGCTTCAGCTTGGTTCTCTTATTGATAAACTGGCTTGAACCTTCCTGAGTGAAAATAATGCGTAAAGGTAACGATAAAGTAGCTTTTTTTGACGCTGCAGACATTTGAAATCCTAAAATATATATTGTAATGAAAGGCGAAATTAATTTTATTGCCTAATCTAATAATACACCATTTTCTCCATTTTGAAAACAAGTTTTTTCTCTTTTTTATAGAAGCAAGATAGAATTGCAACACAAGTCCTTAACCACCAAATGCGACGGTTAAGGGCGCAAACTATCAAGCGCTTACAGCAACTGTTTCGCTTCTAGTTTCAAGCAGAGTTTTACGGCTTCTGTTTTTGCTTAGATACGATGTCCTGAGAATTATTCTATAATTTCCGGCTGACACAGTATCTGGCACAAAGAAGTTAAGCTCGCTCGGTTTGTTTCTGAACAGAGCAGACTCTTCTACTTTAATCCAAGAGCTTTCATCGTCAGAAACCTTTCCGCCAGAATCAACCGGTGCAAACCAGATACCGCTTTCAGCTCCACCAATCTTAAGATGTCCGCCGTTAATCCGGCAAGGCTTTCCGCTAGAGAGGTTCCCGTC
>CADBUT010000036.1 GCA_902797925.1 uncultured Spirochaetaceae bacterium | reverse complement strand
GACACTTTTCGCTGAATAATCGCTGCTTGTAGATTAAGCTATCGCGAAAAGAGTTTCGCCGATTGGACTTTGATTGTAGATAAAACTGCTGCGAAAAGAAACCCCAAAGGGGTGAAGCCGTTTTGCTGAACGGAATCCGGCGAAAGCGGGCTCTGCCTTGCAGCAAATTCAGCTTTTAAAGTTTACTTGACAAATTATCAAAAACTATTTAATATATTGCCACACGACGCAGGATAGAGCAGTTGGCAGCTCGTCGGGCTCATAACCCGGAGGTCGTAGGTTCGAGTCCTACTCCTGCTATAAGGCGATCCGCAAAAGCGGGTCGCTTTTTTTATGGGTTTTCTATGATTATTGATTTTCACACACATATTTGGCCAGATTCTTTAGCGCCAAAAGCTATTAAAGTGTTGTCAGACAACGCGAAAGGCAAATATTTTCCATCTACAGACGGAACGGCCGCAAGCCTTTTTAAGACGATGAACGAGTGGGGCATAGATAAATCTATCGTTTTGCCTGTTCAGACTAAAGAATCGCAGACAAAGACTGTAAACGAATATGCCAAAGCGTTGAATGATTCACCTTTATATGAAAAGCGCATAATTTCATTCGGCGGTATCTGGCCTTATACAGAAAATTACAAAAAAGACATAGACTTCATCTTGAGCCTGAATCTTAAAGGCATAAAGTTTCACCCCGAATATCAAGGCTTCACAATAGACGACGAGCGGTTTTTTCCGTTATATGAATATGCGTTGAGCAAAGGGCTTATTCTAATTTTTCATGCTGGGGCAGATATAGCTTTTGAAGGGCCACTTCATAGCTCGCCGCGCCAGTTCAGAAGAATTGCAGAAGCAATGGGCGGCGGCGTAATCGTTGCGGCTCATCTTGGCGGCCATCTTCAGACAGAAGAAGCACTGCAAGATTTGGCAGGTTCTTCTGTTTATGTTGATACCTCTATGGGCTTTGATTTCTACGGAAAAGAGAACTTTTTGAAAATGGTAAAGCTTCACGGTGCAGACAAGATTCTATTTGCATCAGATTCGCCGTGGAGCAACGCCAAAGCCGAAATTGACACAATCAAAAGCCTGCCAATAACAGACGAAGAAAAGCAGCTTATTTTAGGCAAAAACGCCCAGCGGCTGCTCGGGCTAGAGTAGGTTGGAGCAAAAAAAATGTCCGGCTTGAACCGGACATAAAATTGGAGCATATCGGACTTGAACCGACCACCTATTGATTGCGAACCAATCGCTCTACCAGATGAGCTAATGCCCCAAAAGATGAACTGATTTTAGCGCAAATCAGCTGTCTTGTTCAATAACCGGCGGGCATTTTTTGCTTTAGCGCAAACATGCCCGGCACAAATATTGCCGTTACCTGTCGCCGAAGCACGTGCCGACTGCTCTGCCAGCAAGAATCAGCTCATGCGAAAGCGGCACTTTCTTGATTTTTCCGCTGATTTCTTCAAGCGGCACGGCTGTAATACATTCGTTCTTGATTGCAACCATTTTGCCGAATTCGCCGCGTGCAAGCATGTGCGCCGCTTCTACACCGAACCGTGTAGCAAGCACCCTGTCGTAAGGCTCTGGCGTGCCGCCACGCTGCAGATAGCCGAGCACCGTTACGCGCGAAACAAGCCCTGTAGCACGTTCAAGCTCGCGTGCAACCCTGTAGCCGATTGAGCCTGTCATTTCGGCACGGCGGCGTTTCAGCTCTTTTTTGTCGAGCTGCGCTTCTTCAATAGATTTTGCGCCTTCAGCAACAACAACGATTGAAAAGCTTTTGCCCTGTTTTTGCCGTTCAGTCAAATGCTGCCCGATAATATCTACGTCATAAGGAATTTCTGGAATGAGAATAACGTCGCCGCCGCCTGCAATGCCTGCGTAAAGGCCGAGCCAGCCGGCTTTATGTCCCATAACTTCGATGACCATGATTCTGTTATGGCTGTGCGCTGTTGTATGCAGGCGGTCTATTGCCTCTGTGGCAACGGCTACGGCAGTATGAAAGCCGAAAGTTACGTCTGTGCCAACAAGGTCGTTGTCAATCGTTTTGGGCAGCCCGATAATGTTCAGGCCTTCTTGTGAAAGAAGATAGCCGGTGGTGTTCGTACCGTTGCCGCCCAATACAACTAGCGCATCAAGCCCGAGCTTTTTGTATGTGCGCTTTATGCTTTCAACAGGGGTTCTACCTGTTTTTGGGTCTTTTTCAGGGTCTTTGAAAGGCTTCTCGCGCGATGTGCCGAGAATCGTGCCGCCACGTGTCAAAATGCCGGTAATGTCAAAGGGCTTTAATTCCTCATATTCGCCGTCAATCAAGCCGCGGTAGCCGTTGTGAATGCCGATGACTTTCATGCCATATTCATCCATTGCGGTGCGTGCAATGCCGCGTATTGCTGCGTTCAGTCCGGGCGCGTCTCCGCCAGAAGTCAAAATGCCGACAGTTTTTGTCACTGAATTTTTCATAAATTCCTCTGAAATGTTGTCAAAAGCATGAGCAATGCAGGCTTCAAATATCTTGTGCTTTTGGGTTTATTCTACTATAAAAAGAAGATAAATAGAATGATTTTTGAATCGTATTTCTAAAATTTATGAACTTAAAGGAAAAACATGTTTTTTGAGAATTTTTCATATATTTACAGCTGGGGCTTGGATTTTATCCGCGCGGTTCAGAGTATTGCTTCGCCTGCGCTGACAGCCGTTGTAAAAGCCATAACCTTTTTGGGCAACCCCGAATTCTGCATAGTGCTCATTCTGGTGCTTGCATGGTGCATTGATGAAAAAAAAGCGTTCAGGCTTAGCTTGCTTCTCGGCTTGTCTACTGGTTTGAATTACGTCGTAAAAGACGCATTAAAAGTGCCGCGCCCATACGAAGTAGATTCTTCTGTTATGCTGATGACCGAATCTGATTTTGCGACACCGTCCGGTCATGCACAGAATTCAGCAATTTTGTGGCCGTTTCTTATGAAGAACATAAACGCGCTCCAAAAGAAGAAATTCAATGCGCTCAAGCTTATAATCGCGTTCGCGCTTCCGCTGCTGATTGGCTTTTCGCGCGTTTATCTTGGCGTTCATTATCCTTCAGATGTTCTTGCCGGCTGGGCAATCGG
>CADBUT010000035.1 GCA_902797925.1 uncultured Spirochaetaceae bacterium | reverse complement strand
TTCACGGCAAGCGAAACAAGCTCCATATCGTCACATTCTTTGCACATATCGTGGGCAATGCCTGCAAGATAGCCCTTGTCCGCGTCTTCACCGAAACGGCGGCAAAGAGCCGCGCAAGTTTCAGCTGTGCGCACTGAATGAGCGAAACGCTCTTTCTTTTCGTGGCTTCTGGCGTATTCGGTTATCTCTGCAAGCAGAGCTTCATATTCAGTTTTCATACAAATGCCTTGATTCAATATAACGATAAACTTCGTTTGCAACAAGATAACGCCAGCTTTTGCCCGAAGCGATTTTCTGCCTTATTTCAGACGACGAAACTGAAACAACGTCGTTCAAGATTGTCTTGTGCTCATACGGAAAATCTAGCTTTGTAACGTCTGAATGGTTGCGGCACGCAAGAATCAAATCTGCTTCAACCGGAATCTGAGCCGCGCAATGCCATGTTGAAAAACCTTCCGCAAGGTCATCGCCAATTATAAAGCCGATTTTGCCTTCAAGAACGTTCTTATATCTCTCTTTGAGCAGCCGCAAAGTGTCTATCGTATACGAAACGCCGCCGCGCTTTATTTCGCAGTCATCAACTTCAAAAAAAGGGTTGCCTTTTATGGCAAGTGAAACCATCTTAAGGCGGTCTCTGTCTGTTGCGCCAAGAGCAAGCTGCTTATGCGGCGGCTGATGCGCCGGAATGAACAGCACCTTGTCGTAACCGAACGTAATGCGCACGTCTTCTGCAAGCGCAAGATGCCCGATATGCGGCGGATTGAACGAGCCGCCAAGAACAGCAAGCTTCATACGCTATTCCTGCCCCGGATACTGAACTTCCCTTGTGTCACAGACTGAACGCTCTGCCATGAACGCGCTTTTCTGCGCTTTTGCCTGTTCGGCCTGCTTTTCAGTTTTCAGCTCAACCGCATCAACAAGAGCGATTATCGCCTTGCGCGCGTCATTCATGCCAGTGCGCTCAAAGATTGACATACCGAGTACATTCTCATCTTTAAGCTGCTTCTTTATCTCTTTAAAGCGCTCTTCTGCGCCCTCTACATCAAGCTTATTGCAGAGTACAATGCGCGGTTTCGTTTCAAGTTCTTTTGAAAAGCTCTCAAGCTCAAGCTTCAGTTTTTCAAATGCACCGAAACATCCGTCGTCTGAGCAGTCTATAATGAACACAAGACCGGCCGTTCTAGAAATGTGCTTTAAGAACTTAAAGCCGAGCCCCGCGCCGTCAGACGCACCTTCGATTATGCCGGGAATGTCCGCAATAATTATGTCGCGCTCGTTATCAACGTTAAGAACACCCAAGTTCGGAATTTTTGTCGTAAACGGGTACGGTGCAATTTTCGGTCTTGCATTCGTAAAAAAGTCTAGTAAGGAAGATTTTCCTGCGTTCGGGAAGCCGACAAGCCCGACATCTGCCATAATGTTAAGCTCAACCGAAAGCAGCCTTGATTCGCCGGGCTTGCCTTCATGCGCATACTGCGGTGCCTGGTTTGTCGAAGTCTTGAAATGGACGTTACCCCAGCCGCCTTTACCGCCTTCAAGAAAGACAAAGCGTTCGTCCTCGCTTTCCGTAGTAAATTCGCGTATCAATGTGCCGGTCTTGGCATCTCTGATGATTGAGCCTGGCGGCAGCGGAATAATCACGTCTTCGCCGTCTTTGCCGAATCTGTTTCTGCCCTCGCCGTCACCGCCGTTTCTGGCCTTGAATTTCTGCTTATAGCGTAAGTGTGCAAGCGTGCGCAAATTCCGCTTAACCACGAAAATCACATCGCCGCCGCGTCCGCCGTCGCCGCCCGCAGGACCGCCGTGAGGCACATATTTTTCACGTCTGAATGCAATGCAGCCGTTGCCGCCTTTGCCGGAACAAACTTCAATTATTGCTTCATCTGCAAATTTTATCACGTTTAGCTACCTAAAAAAAATACCCGCACTAAGCACAGCAATGCCTAATCCGGGTATCATCTGCGGCAATAGCCGCAAACCTAATGAAAAAACGCATTACACCGCCTTAAAGACGGCACGCATTATGCTTTTGCTTCTACAGAAGCAAGCTTTCTGCCTTTGCGTTCGTGGAATACTACTTTTCCGTCTGCTGTTGCGAACAAAGTATCATCTTTACCGCGTCCTACATTTACGCCCGGATGAATTTTTGTTCCTCTCTGGCGGACAATAATTGAACCTGCTGTTACTTCTGTTCCACCATAAGCTTTGATACCAAGATATTTTGGGTTTGAATCACGGCCGTTTTTAGCACCGCTTCCGCCTTTTTTGCGTCCCATTTTATGCCTCCACTGCTATTTGACTGTTTTAACCCGCAATTTTAGATATTCGGGGTATTCTGCAGCGATTATTTCCAATCCTTTCTGCAGATAATCTGCCGCAAACACCATCCGTTCCGCAAAAGCAGAACTCATTTCAGTGGCACGGAATGCGAGCTGCCCGTGTCCCGAAGAATCGCAAGTAACAAGCTGCGCTGAATCAGATGCCTGAAGAACGGCAACCGTCGTCCTCACAACTGTTGATACTGCCGCACAGACGATATCTGCTCCTCTTGGTGCAAGACCTGAATGACCTGTAACTTCGCAACTAGCCAAAGCACCGTCACTGTTTCTGCACAGAACAGCAGTTATCACTGTTTTTGCCGTTATGCAACAACGATATCTTCAACAGTTACTTTTGTATACTGCTGGCGATGACCGATTGTGCGGTGATAGTCTTTCTTACTCTTGTATTTGAAAACGATTACCTTGTCGTCTTTGAAAGTATCGCCTACTTTTACTGTAACCTTTGCACCAGAAACATAAGGAGCACCGACACTAACTTTTCCATCGTCACTTACAAGAACAACTGTATCAATTGTAACAGTAGAACCGGCTTCAGCGTCAATCTTATCAACTGTCAAAACGGCGCCTTTTTCAGCCTTATACTGCTTACCTTTGTACTCAACCAATGCGTACATATTTCTACCTCTAAACGTTATAGTTCGTCCTCCGGTGCGATAACGGGGAAGCGCCGGAGATTCTTTCCAAAATAATGAAAACACTTGCAAAACGAGCAAGATTCCGCAAGTGCTTCAGATTACAATATTTTAGGCTAGTAAGTCAAGCCATTTTAGGGGAAAGACACCGCTCTACTTCGGAAGCGGCGTTTTCTTTCCCCTAAAACCCCTATCTTCCTCAGCACCGCTTAGGGGCTAACGCCCCTAAGAACCCCAAGAACGTACACAAGCCCACCATGTGTATAGCTGTACAAGTTTTCGCGTAGCGGAAACTTGCAGGGTTTGCCGATCAAGCTCTTTCCGTAAGTAAAGCCAAATCGCAAACCCGTTACATCGTTTCCAGGAACGGCACAAGAATGAGGTTCATGCCGTTTTCAAGCACTGTCTTTACGCAGCGAACCAACGCAAGGCGCGCGGCGGTCAATGCCTGGTTGTCGATGCCGAGAATCGGGCAGTCGTGGTAGAACGAGCTGAAAAGCTTTGCAACTTCGTAAAGCAGCGCGGCAATTTCAGACGGGTCAAGCTTTTCGGCGGCTTTCTTCAGCGTTGCAGGATATTCGCCCAAAGCTTTGACAAGCGCCCATTCAGCCGGATGATTCAGCAGCGAGAAGTCAACGCTTTCAGCAGGCTTCACACCGGCTTCTTCAGCCTTGCGCAAAATTGAACAGATGCGCGCGCCCATGTACTGCAAGTACGGGCCTGTATTTCCATTGAAAGAGAGAGACTCTTTCGGGTTGAACATCATGTCTTTTGCAGGCGTTGCCTGAAGCAAGAAGTAATGAAGCGCACCAAGTGCAATCTTTTCAGCAACTTCTTCCGGCTTGCCGACTGCTTCTTCGCGGCCTTTAGCAGCAATTTCTTCGAGCGCGCCGTCACGGAGCTGGTTAATCAAATCGTCAGCATCTACAACAGTGCCTTCGCGGCTCTTCATTTTGCCTTCTGGCAGGTTGACCATGCCGTAAGACAGATGGAAAAGCTGGTTCGCCCAGTCAAAGCCGAGTTTCTTCAAAATATAGAAAAGCACCTTAAAGTGATAATTCTGCTCGTTGCCGACGACGTAAACAAGCTGGTTGAAAGACCAGTCATCGTGGCGGCTAACGGCCGTGCCGATGTCTTGCGTAATATAGACCGAAGTGCCGTCTTTGCGAAGAAGCACTTTCTGCTGGTCTTCGCCTTCTTTGTTCTTGCCGACAACTTCTGAAACATCAACACGGACTGAACCGTCTTCTGCCTTGAAGAAAAGCCCCTTTTCAAGCCCCTGCTGAATCAGTTCCTTGCCTTTAAGGTAAGTTTCACTTTCATAGTAGAATTTATCAAATGAAACGCCTGTGCGCTTATAAGTCTGCATGATGCCGTTTACAGCCCATTCGTTCATCTGCTTCCAGAGCTTGTGAATTTCCGGATTGCCTTTTTCCCATTCAACAAGCATATTTTGAGCTTCGGCCTCGGCTTTTTCGCCGTTTTCCTTACGGTATTTTTCAAATTCAACATAGCAGTCGCCCACAAAGCGGTCGCTTTTTACACCGAGCTTTTCAGGTGTCTGGCCTTCGTGGAAAAGCTGATAAGCGCGCATTGACTTGCAGATGTGCACGCCGCGGTTGTTGATGATGTTGACTTTATAGACTTCTGCACCGGCGGCTTTAAGAATGCGCGAAACTGATTCGCCGAGCGCGTCGTTGCGGAGATGCCCAAGATGAAGCGGCTTGTTCGTGTTCGGGCTTGAAAATTCAATCATTACGCGGCGGCCGTCAAGCGGCTTTTTGCCTGTTTCGTCAAATGCGCCGTAAGACTGCTTCTGAGCAAGCACAGCTTCTAGCGTTGTGCGCACGATGTCGCCTTTTTCAAGCTTTACGTTGACATAAGGACCAACCGCCGCAAAAGTGCCAGTCTTTGCAGCTTTTTCTTTAAAAGAAGCATCTTCATTCAAAAGCTTTGCAACTTCCTGCGCGATTACAGGCGGCGCAATTCTCAAGACGCGCGCAAACGGAAACATAGGAAAGCCGATGTCGCCCATTTCTGGGTTCGGCGGCACTTCGGCGGTAACAGATTCAGCGGAAATATCTGGTGAATCAGCATTTTTTGTATTTTTCAGTAAATTGACTGCCGCCGCAATAAGCGCACGGCTTTCTTGTTTTAAATCAGCCATGAGGGAATAATAGCAAAATAAGCCTTCTTTGTATACAAGGAAAGGGAATCCTTGAACGCTGATGGAAAAAATAGAACTTTGGGAAATGTACCACTCCGAATAGAATAACGCCTGTCTTCAGGGAATGTGCTAATCACCGGTTCTTAGGGCGGCGAGAGCCCTAAGCCGTGCCGGAAAAGAAAGGGGTTTAAGGGGAAGGAAAAACCGCGCCTCGGATGAAGGGGTTTTTCCGTCCTCTTCTTACAGGTCTTTTGCGTTGGGGTCTGTGTTTTTGTCTACGCCAGAATGCTTTCTGTTATAAGTAAAAAGCCCCGTTCCGCTACTGTTCAGCTTTTTGATTTGTGCAACGTAGTTGCTTCCCGGATAGAGTACGGCTGTCTTTTCCATGTATGCGGAACATTCTTCCTTTCTGCCGCATTCAAAAAGGAACTGGGCATAATAGATGCAGGTGTAGAATTTTTCCGCATCTGTTTGTGATGCCTCTATTGCAGCAAGAAAATACTTTTCAGCTTTTTTGTTTCCTCCGCCAAGAAAACCCGGCGCATAGAACATCCACTGGGCAAGGCCAAGATTTGCAGCCCACATATCCGTTCCGGCTGAAGCCGCACTCTCATAAAGTGCCTTTACCCTCATTCCATGGAACATTGCTGAAGCCACAGAAAAGCTCATATAGCAGGAAGTTGTGTCTGCCGTAATCATATAAAATAGCGGATTAACACCGTCCTTTTTTTTGTGCGCGCTTATGTAGTTTTCGTTCCGCTCCATCTGGTCTTTCATCAAGAGCCTTTCCTGCTTTATGTCTGACTTTATGTTAAAGATATATTCAAACTTGGCAAGGCGCACGCAGCTTTCCCAAAAGAGCTTTTCCTGCTCAAGGTCTA
>CADBUT010000034.1 GCA_902797925.1 uncultured Spirochaetaceae bacterium | reverse complement strand
TCTGGTCTTTTGCCATTCTGATTGAAACTGGCCGAAGCTTATCAGAAACTGCATGGCAGCAGTAAGGTCTGCCGCAAACGCCAAGACCGCCCGTAATGCGCGATTCGTCGCGCACGCCAATCTGACGCAGCTCAATCCTCATCTTAAAGACAGAAACCAAGTCTTTTACAAGTTCCCTAAAGTCTACGCGGTTTTCCGCGCTGAAAAAGAAAAGCACTTTCTGCTCTTCAAGCAGATAATGCGTGGCGATAAGCTTCATTTCAAGATGGTGCGCGGCAACCTTTTCTTGGAAAATCTTGAAAGCAGATTCTTCCTTGCTGCGTAGCTCCGCCGCTCTCTCAAGGTCTTGCGGCGTTGCCTTGCGCTCAATCATTACAACATCGTCCGGGCGGATGCCGACAGGTGTAGTTGAAATGCCCATAACTTTTGCCAGGTCTTTTCCGTAGCGCGTCGGAATTATAACGAAATCACCGGCTTCAAGCTTTACGTTGTCCGGGGCTGTCGCATAGACGCCTTCGCTTGAATATTCAAGCTTTGTCTTGTAAAGCGGCTCCGGAAAGACGTAGTTTTCCGCCTCTTCGTTGGAACGGTCGTCATATACAGGGTCTTCAAGCAGAGAAAGGTCGTCTGCTTTTGGTTCTATATCATTCTCAAAAACTTCACTCATGGTTTTTTCCTTATGTTATTAAATCTATCAGCAGACCGTTGATTTCGTCAATCTTTGCAAGAAAAGCAATCTGATCCCGCTGATTGATAAGCACTTCTGTCGCCAGTTTCTCTAATTTTTGGTCTATAATTTCAATCTGAAAGAATTTTTTCCGTTTTTTTACGAGCCTGCTGCTTTCATGCTTTTCAACTTCAAAACAAGTTTTCACAACATAGTTTATGAAATTCTTTACAGCTCTTTTGTATTTCTGAACATCTTCGTTTGTCTGATTTTTGCGTAAATCATTGCCCGTAGAATAAACTGAATCAAGAAGGGTTTCCACCGCTTTTTCGTAAGGCAGCCCTATAATTTCAGGCGGAAAGCCTGCGCTTAAGAGCTTTTCTTCTTCTGATTCAGAAGCGTCTCTTAGAAAGTCTGCAAAAATGTGCTTTTTTGATGATGCCTTTTTAGTTTCAGCTTCTTTCTTTCTGGCTTGGGCGCTAGCTTGCGCGGCGGCAGAAAAATATAATGATGTTCCTAATGGGTCAACAGAACTCATGGAAACTCCTAAGCTAAAAGTGACGGAAAATCGGCATCAATCTTCGTGAACTGCAAAAGTTTTGCCGGAAACAGCCTTTACGTCTATCCAGTGGTTTCTTGCTTCTTCAAAAGCTTCTTCGTCGCTCAATGTGATACATTCGCCGTTTACAAGCACGTTGCCGTCAAGCTGAAGATGCTTCGTAACGATGTCGCCAAGAACTACAGCTTTCGGATAAAGATGCACACCTTCCGGTGCAAGAATATCGCCTTCGATTACACCGAAAACATCAACTGAATGTGCAATGATGTCAGCCTTAATTCTTGCTGCAGAACCAATCTGAACATGCCCGGCAGATTCAACCTTGCCGTTGATGTCGCCGTCTATGCGCGCAATGCCTGCCGAGTAGATGTTTCCTGTTATTAAAGAGCCGACACCAACAATGGTGTTCATCGAAATATCGTCTGTATGAAAAGCCATAATTACTTTGTCAGAACTACGTTTACATATTTTGCAGGGTCAACAACGTCAGAGCCGATGTGCACTTCATAATGAAGATGCGGGCCTGTTGATTTGCCTGTATTTCCGATAAGACCGATTGTATCGCCCTGCATTATGAACTGACCTTTCTTTACAAAAACTTCGCGCATGTGGCCGTAGCGTGTGTAAAAGCCATGCTTATGCTTGATGATAACGTAATTGCCAAGTCCTTGGTCAAATGCTGCCGTAACAACCTGTCCGTTTGCTGTTGCTATAATCGGGTCTCCTGCACGGTATGTAGAGAAGTCCATTCCTTTATGAATATACCACTGACCGGTAAAAGGGTTGATGTTCTGACCGAAAGGCATTGAAATATGGCCGATGCCGCCTTTAAGCGGGTGAACGCTAGGAATATCTGAAAAGAGTGTGCTCTGTGCCTGAAGCATTTTACCGATTTCTTCGATTGGCTGAACGGCGTTCTCAAGATAAGACGCAAGCATTTTTACATCAGCGGCCTCTGCGGCAGTTGTGCCGGAATATTCCTGAAAGTCAAACATCGAAGCTAAGTCGCCTGATTGTGTCTGACCTGAAGTTTTCTTTGTCTGCTGGTTCATACCGAGCATAGAAAGGGTTTCAGATAATGAACCCTGAAATTTTTTAGCAGCCTGAAGAAGGTTTGTGTTTTCGTCGCGGAGTTCATCAAGACCGGCGCGTGCTTCTTTGTTTTCAGTC
This sequence comes from uncultured Spirochaetaceae bacterium, assembly GCA_902797925.1. Taxonomy (GTDB): domain Bacteria; phylum Spirochaetota; class Spirochaetia; order Treponematales; family Treponemataceae; genus UBA1240. The sequence goes on along the minus strand of CADBUT010000034.1, from coordinate 11,565 downwards.
TGAAGACGTGCAATTTCTGCATTTGCAGATAAAGCTGTTTTGTTGAACCAGAAAAATGAAAAAAAGACGCCTGCAATTATAACAGCGCATGAAATTAAGGCAAAAACATTAGTCTGAAAATTCAAGACTTTGTTCTGCGAATGTGGAACTATCATAATTGTCAGCTTGCGGTTACAGCTATGAAATAGCGAAGAAAAACCCCGGCCGATTCCCACTCCAATGCGGCCAAAGAAGCGCAAAATTGTCTGAACAGCATTTTTTTCTGCGCGTTTATATCTACGTGTCCGAGCCAAGAGATAACTCCAAAGAAATAGATTTACAGCCCTTCTAAAAATCCCCCGATTTAGATGTGCTGTTATGAAACGAAAACGTTGAAATTTCTACTATAATAGCATCAAAATGAACGTCTGTCAAACAACATAATAGCTTAAAAAGCTTTTGATTGACGTGTGAAGTTTCATGTGTTAAACTTATCGGCAGGAACAGAAAGAAGTTAAGGTTCCTCACATTTCATCTCTGGAAGAAAGCAATGCAGTTTTTTGATACTCACGCTCATATCGGGCTTATCTATAACGACCCAATTGAGCAGCTTCGTGTTTTGCAGGAAGCAAGGAAAGCAAATGTAACCCGCATCGTAAGCATCTGCAACAGTTTGCATGACTTTGGAAAAGTGTATAACAATCTCAAATCACTACCTTATGTGTATCATGCTGTAGGTGTCGCTCCGTCAGAAGTCGTCAATCCGGGAAAAGACTGGATTCAGACAATCGAAGCTTCTGTGAAGCTGCCTAATGTTGTTGCAATCGGCGAAACAGGTCTCGATTATTTTAAAAAATACGGCGACAAGACTTCGCAGATTGAGCTTTTCATCACTCAGCTTGAACTGGCAGAAAAATACAATCTGCCTGTAATCATTCATAACAGAGAAGCCGGAAAAGATGTGCTTGACATTTTAAGAGACAGAATTCCTTCTGCCGGTGCAGTGCTTCACTGTTATTCTGAAAATGCGGCTTATGCAAAGGAAGCCGAAGAATTAAACTTGTATTTTTCATTTGCAGGAAATGTAACATATAGAAATGCGCGCAATCTGCATGAAACGGCATTGAACGTGCCGATTGACCGCATTTTAATCGAAACCGAAAGCCCGTTCATGATTCCGGCGGAACACCGTCTGAAAAAAAGAACGATGCCGGCTTATCTGCCTTCAACAGCGCATTTTCTTGCAGACTTGCTTGACATGGATGAAGAAGAACTTGCCGCGCAGCTCTGGAAAAACAGCTGCAAGTTCTTTCAGCTGCCAGAAGAATAATAGCAAAGCTGCAGCTGATAAGCTCAAAAACTGTCATTTTCGGGCTTGACCCGAAAATCTATTAATTTGCTGTGTAAGCATTTAAAGATTGCCGTATCAAGTGCAGCAATGACAGATTGTTCTTGTTAGAAAGTTCCTGTTTTTAAGCCTATGGAAAAAGAAAATCAGTTTTATCACCCCGTATCGATAGGAAACGTAAAGCTCGACGGAAATTTGTTCTTAGCGCCTGTAGCCGGTTATTCAGATTGTGCTTTCCGGCATCTTTGCAAAAGGGGCGGCGCGAATTTCTCATACACGGAAATGGTTTCTGCAGAAGCTTTGGTGCGCGGTTCCGGCAAGACACAGGAACTTATGGTACGCGCCCCGGATGAAGATAAATACGCCGTGCAGATTTTCGGCGGCAATCCGGAAACTGTCGCAAAGGCGGCTTTAATTGTTGCTGATGAAGTAAAGCCCGAAGTTATAGACATTAACGCGGGCTGCCCTGTACCCAAAATCGTAAAGACAGGCGCAGGCTCAGCTTTGACAAGAGATCCGGAGCGTCTTCATGAAGTTGTAAGCCAGACAGTAAAAGCTTTGACCGAAGCCGGTAAGAACATTCCTGTTACGGTTAAAATCCGCTCCGGCTGGGATATATCAAGCCTTACTTGGAAAGAAGCCGCCGCCGCTTCTCTTGATGGTGGTGCTGCGGCTGTTACGCTGCACCCGCGCACAAGGGCACAGGGCTATGAAGGCAAGGCTGACTGGTCTTTGCTTGCAGAGCTTGTCGAATTTATCGGCGGGCGCATTCCGGTTTTTGCTTCGGGTGACATTTTTTCGCCTGAAAGTGTAAAAGCCTGCTTAGAGCAGACTTGCGTTGACGGCGTGATGTTTGCCCGCGGCGCAATGGGCAACCCTTTCATCTTTGATGAAACAAGGCGTTTTCTGCTGACGGGCGAAAAATATTCAACGCCGCCCGAAGTCAGGATCTCTGCCGGAATGGAAGAGCTTGATATTCTGATACACCTTAAAGGCGAGCAGGCTGCATGCCGCGAAATGCGCAAGAGGTTCTGTGCATATTCAAAGGGCCTTGAAAAAGCGGCACAGATGCGCTCTTCGATTGTAAGCGCAAATGCACGTGCAGATTTTGCCGCGATTTTCTCAGATTATTTTACTTTGTGAGTAAATGCAAATAATTTATTGTCAAATCTAATTGATAGGGTTAAAATAATAATATGGCTTTTTTGAATAGTTTTTCTGAATTTTTTGAAATGCTTTTTTTCGGTTCTAATCCTGAAACTCTTAAAAAAAGAACGTTGCGTAAATTAGAAAGCGAATTAAGAGCTCTAACTCCTTCTATGTTGAAGAATAAAAATATTCTTCCGCCCTTTGCAGAAGGTCTGTTTATATTAAATCAGAGTAGCAAATCTCTTGTTAAAATTCTTGACGAGACCTTACTGAATTCAACTAGTAATATTGCTGCCGGTTATGTTGATATGCTTATTTCAACAGGTTTTACATCTGAAGATTGTCTTATAGTTAAGGCACTTCAGTATGAAAACAGAAAATCAGCAATAGAAAGTGCTGAAAACGAAAAGAAAGAAATAGATCATCAAAGAAATTCTCTTGAAAAAGTTATCAAAGACATGAATTCGTCTAACCAGATGTCACAGATTGAAATTGTCATTACAAGACTTTTTCAGCTTCATGATATCTGCTCTTTTGATTACGTGAAATTCTTACAGGCTTTTGCCCTTGATTTTACAGGAGCAGAAGGTGCCGGGAAGCCGCTTTTTAAGCCGGCTCCGCTCTTAGAGCAGGAACAGCGTCTTTTAGATTTGTATTTTGTTATCAAGAATTTTACTGTAACAGCATCTTTGGCAAATGCTGTTATAGCGCTTGAAGAACACCGTAAGGCAAGAATTCTTTCTCAGGAAGAACACGCAGAGATAACAGACAATCTCAAACGTATTTCTGCTGTTCTGACAAAGCTTTTAACGCAGGACATTGTTTACAAAATGCTCTGCATTATCAAAGGCGACCCGAAATTTGAGCCGGGCGCAAACAAATACGAATTCCACTTTGTTGAAGATTATATTACACGTTCTAAACAGATGTTTGAGGCAAATACACAGCGCATAATCAACGAGCTTAAAGATGAACGCCTCTCTGCAGATCTTAATGATCTTTTTGCCGGAAAAGAAATGCAGAATGTTGCCGGTTATAACAACGACAATAATCTGATTCTTCAGAAAACATCAACACAGATGTTTATGTGGGCAACACCTTTGCAAATTGTAAAGACATTCTTTTTCTATTATTTTTCTCAGGGAATACAGGCTCTTCTCAATGACATTGTTGTAGAAGGTTTCTTCTCGAATACAAACATGCAGTCATCTTTCGGTTCTGAAGTTTTTGCCTGCGGTGGAATAATGGCAAGAATTGCAGAATTTGAGCATTCGTTTGAGGAAGAACAGGAAAACAATTTTGCATCAATTATGAGACTTGCTTCAAACAGCAAGACAAACCCTGATTTAGCAAAACGGCTTATAACAAAAATGTCTGACTTGAATATGCACGTTAAGACAATGCTCCAGACAGACATGAGTAATTTTAAAAAGCTCACAAGAGACGTCAATGACCTGCTGAACGATGCGAAGAAAGGCAGCCCGGAACTTGTTTCAAACATCAAGATGGTGCTTTTTTCTACCAGAAACAAGGAATATACTTCAATGCTTGAGAATCAGTTCCAGTCATGGCAGAAGTTTATTGACCTTATGAAGAATTACGTTATTTTTACCGATAAAGAATAGTATGAATATTGATTCAATAGCTATACCTGCTAATAGTCTCAGTAACTACGAGAAGCAAATCTATGATTTGAAGCAGCTGCTAGAAATTTCCAAAAGCCTCTCTTCAGTTCTTGAGATTAAGAAAGTAATTGAATCAATGTTATATATCTGTATGTGTCAGATGCGCACTTTAAGTGCCGCTTTGTTCACGCTGAACGGCTTTGAAGCAAATGCCTTTACATTGGATTCTAACTACAACGGTATGGAGCTTGCTTCTGACATAAATTATTCTGTACCTGTAGACCATCCTGCAATTCAACTGCTTGAATCAACCAATATGACATATACATATGAGGAAATGGTTGATATTCTAAAGTCCAGAAAAGAAGAAATAGCCTTTCTTGAAACGCTCCACCCTTCTCTGATTGTTCCGCTTAAAGTAAAGAACCGCTTGAACGGTTTTCTTGTTTTAGGCGAGAGAATTGACTTGGGCGAAGGCAATGTCTATTCAAGCTATGAAAAGAACCAGATAATGACTATTGCGTCTCTTGCGGCAATTGCCATAAATAACGCAACGCTTATGGACATGACGACAACCGACATGATGACGCATCTTAAGCTTAAGCATTACTTCTTTTCGGTTTTGATGGACAAAATAGACCACGCATTTGTAGATTCGCGCAGCCTTGCGGTTTTTATGCTCGACATAGACCATTTTAAGAAATTCAACGACACTTATGGTCATGCCTGCGGTGACATGGTTCTTATCGAGGTCGCGCAGATCATAAAGAATACTGTCCGCGCAGAAGATTTGGCAGCACGCTACGGCGGTGAGGAATTTGTTGTTCTTCTTTGTGACGTTGAACAGGATCAGGCTTTTGAAATTGCAGAAAATATCCGCAAAGCTGTAGAAACCAAAGATTTTGTCTTTGAAGATCAGCACATGAAAGTCTCTATTTCGGTTGGAATTTCAATGTATTTCGGCTTGAAAGAAATGACACCAAAACTTCTCGTTGAACACGCTGACGAAGCTTTGTATGAGTCAAAGAATAACGGCAGAAACAGAACGACAATCTATATAGAAAAAAAGCCTGCCAGAAAAAAGAAATCAGCTTCTAAGAAAGCAGAATTAAAAATATAATTTACAGGAATTTATGAGTTTTTCTTCAAAAATAAGAACACCTTTCCGTTACGAAATGTGGAATGTCACTTTGTGGCTTATAATCATAAACATTGTTGTCTTTTTTTTGTCTGTGCTTAAACCGGCGCTTTTCAGTTATTTTTCGCTGAATGTTATTAACGTCATTTATAAACATGCATACTGGCAGTTTTTTACATACATGTTTACCCATGGAAATTTTCAGCATGTTTTCTTTAATATGTTAGGTCTATTCTTTTTTGGTTTTTCAGTCGAAAAAGCTATAGGCTCAAAAGAATTTTTATTATTCTATTTGCTGTCCGGCATTTTTTGTGGATTAGTTTCGTTTGCAGCTTATTATCTGTCAGCTTTATCCGGAAACATTATGGCATATTACTACAGCCTGTTGGGTGCTTCCGGGGCGATTTATGCAGTTCTTCTGGCTTATGCGGTTATTTTTCCACGGAATATGATATTTATTTTTGGCATTTTGCCATTACCGGCGCCAATTCTTGTTATCGTATATGCGGTAATTGATTTTGGCGGTCAGTTTATCGGTTCAAGCAATGTTGCTCATTTAGCACATCTTTCTGGTTTCGTTTTTGCTTGGTTTTATTTTATTGTCAGAATGGGAATAAATCCATGGAAAGTATGGAAACAAAATTATTAGCAGCTTTTTTCTCACGCGCCAAACCTTTTATCCGTCTTTTTGTCTGCATTTGTCTTTTAGCAGGCGCATCGTGCAATTTGTTTTCTCAGGTTCTTGCAACTCAAAGAACATTAAAGTTTCCGGTTTGGGTTCTTATTGAACCTGAACCAAGCTGCGTAGAAGATTTGGATGAATCAAAAAACGGTGCGCTCACATTTGCAATTACTCACATGCGGACTTCTGTTCCGTTTATACTTGAAGGTCTAATCTACGGCTGGAATTTCACGTATACACCTTCTGATAAAATGCGGAATGTCGAAGAATTTTTTGAATATACACCGATATCAGAGATAAAGCTCGGAGACAAAAACATAAGCTTTTCGCAGCTAAAGGCAGATGAGAGCCGTTTTTCGTGCTGGGTTGCATACGAAAGAACAGACTTGCAGTATGCTTTAAGGCAGCATTGGAATTCTGTAAAATTTCCCAAAATAGCAGGAACAGGTTCAGGCTCAATCCGTGACGGTGACAATGGAATTCACGACGCTTATGCAGAAGCCATTTTAAAAGCAGTCAGAGAGTATGTGCAGGGCTTTACAAAGAACAAGCCAAAAGAAATATCAGGTACTGTTTTGCTTGAAAATTACCCGTTATTAAGCATTCAGTCGGGCAGATATGTTGCAAAACTTGAGCTTCTTGTAAATATTTCAAGAATAGTACCTTATTCAACGTTTTAAATTTGACTTTTTGGAAAAATCAATATATTGTAAATTTATTCCATATATATGGATACTTCAAAAACGAGTAAAAAACTTGTAACATTTGAAGAAACATTTTGTTAAATAAATTGATAGAAACAGGAACTGTAAGTTTCATCTCTTTCAATTCTTCCGTGATAAAGCGGCTCCAAATCGTCCATGGTTGCTGTTCTCAACGGGTTTATAGGAGTTTATTATGAAGAAGATTTTGATTGTCGTAGCTTTGCTTTGCTTTGTTGTTGTTGGAGCATTTGCCCAGTCACAGCAGAACCAGGAATCAGCAGTACCGCTTACTGTTTTGATTACAGAACCTTATGATGGTTATACCATTTCAATTGAATATACTGAAATGCTTGGTGAAGCACGTTTTATTTATTCAACAAACCGCTTTACTTATGATGAATATGATGCAATAAAGATTGCCCGTGAAAGAATCATTGCTTTCACAAAAGAAAAGGGTTATTTCTCTTATTCTTATATGCGTCCGACAATTACAAAGACAGACTACGAAAAAAACAAGACATATTTCTATTCATTCGTTTTGTTTGACAAATAATTTCAGCTGAAAAAAGACTGCAGAAACACCCGGAAAGATAACTCCGGGTGTTTTTTTATTTGCGCAGAAGGTCCGTTCATTTAGCTTTGATTATTAAGCTTTGTGGAATATCTCTGTCACAAGGATGAACAAACAGATTTTCAAAAACAAAAGCACATGCACCTTTTGCTATTGTGAAAGATTCCAGAGGTGAAGTTACTATTTCTGTATGCTGAACTGTAGGATAAAAGTGGAATTTATCCATGTAGCTCTTTAAAAGATCCGTATAATCGTTTCCTATATCAAGACCTGAAATATATGTATAAAGCTTTTCTGTATCAAACAGCGTTGAAGTATAGCTGGATCTGATAGCAATGTTCTTAAGAACAGTTGCTTTTAGCTGTGGATCGTTCTTCATTTTAAGCTTTTCGCTGTATGGAATAAAATTATGCTCGCCTACATATTCTCTTATGCTGAATAAATCAGGGATTTCACCTGCGCAGTTGTGTGCACCAGCCCAGGAATTGCCCTTTGAGAAAAGCGAGAGACCGTTTGAAATACGTATAAATTCGTCTTTATTTTTTGGGTTTTCGATACACTGATACACGACCAGAAGGAAATTGCCGAAATCTTTTTCAAACGCAACCTTATTCCAGCCGAGGCATCTTGTGTCATTTTCAATAAAGAGCGGAATTTCCTTTTCGCCAAGTGACTTTGGCAGTTCTCTTGGAATTTTTATGCCGAAAGGATTAGACGCAATTATCCGCTTATTTTCATTGTCACAGACACCCGGAATTGCAAGTCCTACCGCAAAAATATCGTAACCGCATTCATTTATAGCTTTTGTCAATTCCCCAAAAAGAAAATCTGAAATTTCCGGGCGCTGAAGAGACCATTCCTTAGTATAAAGAATAGTACCCTGAATATTGCAGACAGCGAATCTTTGATATTCCGGCTGAATCTCGATTCCGGCAACGTATAGCCGGTTTTCGTTCAACGACAGCGGTATCTTCTTTGCAAAATGATTTTGTTTTATAAGCCACTTGTCAGCCGTAAGGTAATTTACAATATGCGTTATCATGGCTTTATCTATGCACAGAAGGTTGCTTAATTCTTTTCTAGTTATGCCGGGATTCTGATAAATTAACTTAAGGATTGAGCAAATTTGCCAATATTTAGTTTTGCCGATAGCCATTTTTGTCCTCTTTTTTTATTAAACTCTGCTGAAAAGCATCTTTTTGCTGAAATTATACAATAAACTTTATATCGACGCAATTATGTAAGTGTCGATTAACGACCGGGATTTAAGCAGTCTTGTCTTCTGTTTTCTAAGAAAATGTAAAATTCTTAAAATCGAAGTTGCAGCCGGGGAGAAAGACAAAGGACACTTTTTGAAGCCCTTTGATTTTCACAAAGTCAAAATCAAAAAGCTGATAATCACCGCATTGGCTTATTTCAAGAATTGTTATAATTTCTTGGGCTTGTGCATCATCTTGAGGCAAAAATCTTAGCTGTATTGTGTTAGCCCCGGACGGTGCTCTGCCTGAAAGCTTTAAATGGCTTGTGCCTTGGCTGCCAAAATCCATGTCGTCATACTGAATTACAACATTGTTGCCTATGTTAAGCACAGCGTCTTCAGTTTTCTTGAAGGAATCTCCTGTAATGCTTGATGCGTCAAGGCTAGAAAGCTTTGCAAATGCTTTCGGCGATTTTGCAAAAACAAAGCCTTTTATCGAAAGCTTGCTTTCTGTTTCAATGCAGATTGTATGAATCCCGAACAGCCTTCTTGAAAGCTTCCATGTATTCGGCTGGTAGTGGTTGTAAATGCTTTTTGCCTTATATGTTAGCGATTCAAGCAGCTTGCAGTTTTTTGAACCAGGTACTCCGTCCCACAATTTGAGCAAAACCTCGTTTTCAAAGGCAAAAACTGGAATAGTAATCTCATCAGAACCCTCTTTGCCGAAATCCACATCTTCAAAGCCTATCCAGTTATGCTCTTCTGAAAAAACGCCGCCTTGAAAGCTCAAGACTTTTTTGTTAAGCGAAAGCGATGCTTCGCAGCCGGAAATGAAATTATATGCATCAAGAGAAGATGTGCCGATGCCGCTTACAGACATTTCATATTCAGAGATAATTTGCGGCAAATCTGTGCCGTTTTTGCATGAACAGCGAAGACGGAAACTGCCGTCGCTTTTTGCATGAACTATAATGTGCGTGTTGTCAAGCTGCTCGATTTGCACGCATTTTGATTCGATTCCTTCAAGCCTGACAGCCTGCCACAAAAGCTGCTGCGCAGAAGCTTCTTTGGGGAAAATTTCAGCCTTAATTTTGACCGACTTATTTTGGGGCGACAAATCTAAATTGCCGTCTGCAACAAGCTGAATCTTTCTAGTTGGAATGAAGCCGCCGTCTGTGCTTGCTGCAGCTGTTTGTTCAACCTTAAAGCTTGAATTTTCATAGACAAGTTTTGCACCGCATAGCCCTGCCGATGAAGCTTCTATAGTCAAAGGCGCGTGCAAAATGTCATCGGCTTTAACAATTGCAGTAAGCTTACCGCTGAAAAGCAAACGCTCATCTGTCTTAAATTGCTCGTAGTCTGTGCTGTCGCCGTTGTCTAAGCCGAGCAGCTTGCCGCCTTTTACAGACACTCTAATGCGGTTTCTGGCATTTGCTACAAAGTGCCCGTCTGCATCGCTTGTGCTTATGCTGACAAAAAGCAGGCAAGGCTCGTTCTGGTTGTCAAAGTCTGGCGTTTCAGCTGAATTAATCAGCTTTTCTCTAAAAAGCCTGTAACGCTCAAAGTCTTCGGCGTTATCGGCTTTTATTTCGATTTTGACAGCATCTGAAAACGAAGATTGCTCGTCTTTGGCTATGCAGCGGCCGTTTTCGTCATAGCCTTTGGCAGTCAGCGTTCCTTTCTGATAAGGAATCTGCCATTCGCCGGAGATTTTATTGCCGCTTATATGATCATGCTCAAAAGTGCCCAAAGATTTTCCGTTAAAGAAAAGTTCAGACTTGGCGCAGTTTGAAAAAACTCTTATGTCGATAAGCTGATTTTCGTTAAAATCCCAGTAAGGCAGAATGTGAACCATCGGCGAATCTGCTTTTGCAGTCCATTCTGCCTGATAGGCGTAGAACGAATCTTTTTCAAAGCCCGCCGTGTCAATCTGCCCGAAATATGAGTTTTTCGAAAAATAAGGCGTAGGCTCACCGATATAGTCAAACCCTGTCCAGATAAATTGTCCGAGGCAGAATTCTGCATTTCTGTCGGCTGAAATTGCCGCAGCACTGTCTTTTGCGCCCCAGTTTGTTGAACAGTTGCCAAGAGAAGAACATTGGCCGTCGTCATGCGTCAACGTGCGGAACGAAGCCGGAAAATGGTAAATGCCGCGGCTTTGCACAGTCGAAGAAGTTTCGCTGCCATAGATTTTCCACTGCGGATAAGTTTTATGATGCTCATTATAAAGCCGCTCTGTGTAATTGTAGCCTGCAAGGTCAACTTCCTGCATACAGCGTTGCGCACCTTGCCACGCAATGTAGTTAGAAGCTATTGTCGTCGGCAGTTTGCGGAGCGTATCATGCTTTTTCACAAGTTTTACAAGCTTTTGAGAGATTTCAAGCCCGTTTCCTTGATGTGTGTCGTAAATTTCATTGCCGATGCTCCACATGAAAACGCTTACATGGCTTCTGTCGCGCCTTACCCAAGAAGCTGTATCGCGTGCAGCCCATTCTTTGAAATAGTTTGCATAATCATAATCTGTCTTGTTCTTTTCCCACATGTCGAAACCTTCGGAATCAATTAAGAAACCGAGTTCGTCTGCAAGGTCTAAAAACGAAGGCGCATAAGGGTTGTGCGATGTTCTGATTGCGTTTACGCCCATCTTTTTAAGCTTTTCAAGCTGCCGTCTTGCCGCGCTTTTGTTAAAAGCGGAGCCCAGTGCGCCCAAATCGTGGTGCATGCACGCGCCGTGTATCTTTAGATGTTTGCCGTTCAAGAAAAAGCCTTTGTCTGCATCAAAAGTGCATGTGCAAAAGCCTATCCGCATTATGCTTGAATCGATTGAATTTCCGTCTTTTGAGAGAAGTTCTGTCTTTAATAGATAAAGATTCGGCGCATCAGTGCTCCATTCCTTTATGTTTTCAAGCCCGATTGTCTGAACTGTCTTAGAGAATTGCTCCTGATTTTCCGCAAAAAAATAAGGCTTATCGTCTGTGTACACGGCGTTCATAGACACGTCTTTTTGGGTTTCTGCAATCTGCTTTGAACAGCAAATCTGACTGCCGTTTTTTTCTGCTTCAAAAAGCGTGTGCCTTATAAAGCCTTCAAAGATTCCGTTACCGCCACTTTCGCCGCTTGATTCGCTCTTGGCATGAAAGATTGTTTCAGCCTGAATGTCGAGCTTGTATG
>CADBUT010000033.1 GCA_902797925.1 uncultured Spirochaetaceae bacterium | reverse complement strand
TTCCAATGCATGCATTGTGTCTGCCATATATTTAATCTCCTATAAAGTACTAAATCTTTCTATAATATAATGAATTGGAGAAACTTTTACAACGAGGCAAAATAGGAATGAAGGACTTCATTATAAAAGACATCAAACAGCAATTTTGCTTGGCGAAAATCCGTTTCTTGCGTCCGTCGCCCTGCTCGCATGGCAAGCCATGAGGCAGTCCGCGTCCTTCTTTTCGCACTAGCTCAATCACATGTTGAAGTCCATTCATCGAAAAGCGTCTGTTTTCGCAAAGCAAAAACAGACAGCTTGTGTACACTTTCCGCCAGAAAAGTACTTTTCCGAAGTCAGTTTATGAGGCGTTTCCTTTTACTTATTTTCAAAGCAGAACTTACTCAATGTCTTCGCGTTTATCATAAAGATACGCAGCATCGTGCAGAAATTCTGTGCGGATTTCATCGCTTAAAACGCCGGCTTTTTCCATAATCTCAACAATTCCATGACGGCAATGACCGCACCTTGTTTTGTATGCAATCATAAGCGGTTCAAGACAGTCTTTTGTGATGTTCTTCTCGTAAATATGGCGGAGATATCCGACAGCCCAATGGAAATTAACTTCATCTTTTATGCAGTTGAGTTTCTTAACGATTTTAGCAGCATCGCCATCGCGGTAATTGTTTTTGAGCAGCTGCAAATAAAAATAACTGTATTCATCTGAATCAAGAGCCTTTTGTGCAATAGCACGCACTTCGGGAGCAGAAAAACAGACGAGACTGCGGACAAGCCTTTCATTGAACCAAGAATTTTTACGCAGAGAAAATTCATCGATTAAATCCTGCTCGCTGTAGGGATATCGAATTCCCTTTTGTCTAAAAATATTAAGATAAAGCAGTTTTTCTTTCTGAGTCCGTGCTTTTTTGAATTCATCTGCAAAATAGCAAAGCTCTTCATTCGAAAGATTCATACAGGATCTCCGAGGAACCATCTTTTTATTGGAAATGGCTTCTTTTGCAACTTCAAAAGCTTGGGTTTCATATCTTTCCAATCTTTTCTTGGATTCTTCATCATCGTTCTTGTTTACTTCATCAAGATAAGCCTTGATGTCTTTGTCAGTTTTTGAAAGCTCGGTCAGCCGTTCCTTAACTTCTTCAAGTTTCATGCCGGGAACACTACACAGATTGCTGTCGTCCTCATACCATTCATCACCGGATAAAAGGATTTTTCCGATTCTGTGGGCAAGGCGAACCATTCCGTCAAAGCCGTCAAGCATAAGAATGGAATCTTTCGGGAACTGCCAGAGTTCGTCGCGGGAACTGGTGTCAAACCGGTTGCGGAGCATTTCACCAAATTCGCTGTCGTATTCTTTTGAAAGAAGAGCTGCAATCTTAAAAAGCTGATCAACATCCCAATCCCAGTCAATTTTAATTTCTAAAAGCTGCTTTTTAATTGCCGCAAAAACTTTCTGCCGCTGAGTTTCTTCAAGTTCACGGATAAACTGGAGCGCATAATCTGCCCGGTCGCCTTCACACTGCGGGTCAAAGCCGTAATTGTGCAGAGAAAGTTCTGTTATGCAGTCCGTAAAATCAATTTTTGGATTCTGCATAAAAATCGAATACGCACGTCCGTTTCCGAGTTTCGCCTGCTTCATAAATTCGCGTTTAATTTGTGATTCATTCATATAACTTCGTTCTAATCATGCATCTCTTGCTTTTTTGGCTTCGTAGAGTTTTTGGTCGGCAGCGGCTATAAAGCTTTGAATTGTCTTCATCTCTTTTTTGTAGGACACATAGCCGAAACTGAACGACAGATCATATTCGACTTTATCTTCGATACAAATGACTTGCAGCGCTTTTCTGATTTTCTCGCAAAGAAGCTCGGCTTCGCCGTCGTTCTGCAAATCTGAAATCAAAATGAATTCATCACCGCCGTAACGTCCAATAAAGTTGTTTGTGTCACGGTTTGCCAGTTTAAGCGCATTTGAACAGCGGATTAGTGCAGAATCGCCTTCGATATGACCGTAAACGTCGTTTATCTTTTTGAATTTGTTTACATCAAGCATAAAGACATACAGCCTGTTTTCCTGCGGATTGTTTTTCAGTCTTGAACCCAGATAGCGCAGCAGCTGGTTTCTGTTGTTAAGTCCCGAAAGCGTATCAACTGAAATAAGCAGATTTTGCAAATCAATGTAAACATACAGAAATGCAAGTGTAATGCCTGAACTTACAGTCGGAATCTTCGGAAAAAACATCTGAATAATTCCTATTGAAAACGGAAAAAGCAGAAACATTGAAAGAATCCGGTATTCAACAGCTTTAAGATAAACCTTGCATTTAAGAGATTTTATAAACGCATGTGCAGTAGTTATAATTGTGTAGGCATGACAGATAATTGTATGCAGCAAAATGAACTGACCGCGCCGGTAAACATTGCTGCTGTCTATATAGAAGAAAAAACCGCTAAAATAAGAAGCGATTACGCCTATAACAGCTATTACAACCGGAAGCTTCGCAAGCAGTACCAGATGCTTTTGCTTTATGAAGTTTGACTCAAGCGCAACTTCAACATAACAGAGCCAATAATAGCCCATCACTACGGAAGAAACAAAATATACGGAATTCATCAGCCAATTCACAAAACGCGGCGCGGCAAAAACTTTTCCGTCTATAAGTGCAGAATTGATTTCTGCAGCAAAAGTGACAAGCCCGGTTATAATGGCTTTTATGTAATAACGCTGCCTTGTCTGCCTGTCATAATTCTTGCAAAGGCTGTAAAGTACTATACTCAATACAATACTGCAGAATATGTCAATTTCTATAATCCACAAATAGTCCATGCGAACATTGTAACATGTTTTTGTGAAATTCAACAAATTTTTAAGCTTTATCTGTCTAGTGCCGCCAGTCTGTACAATTCTTCGGTGGCGATGCGGGCTTTGGCGGCGATGTCACCGGCGTTTTTGGGGAAGCAGTAGTAGAGCGTCTTCATATCACCGATGCAGATCATGTCGCCGATTTCGTACCAGTAATAGTCTGAATAAAGGCTGTAGCTTGCGCGCGGCTTCTGCCCGTAATGCAGCCTGCCGCCGCAGCCGTCAAGCACAAAACCAGCCGTGCTGTGCCGAAGCCGGCCGTCGCCGACATGATAAATTGCCTTTGTGTTGACCATCATGTAGATTTCTACAGGCACGTCAAGCTGATATGTACCGGCGGCAATTTCTGCGCGAACCTGCTCACGCTGCCAGCTGAACCAGTCAGGTACATTGTCAAAAGCCGGCACATTAAGCGGATGATTGTCGGCAGCGGTTTTTGGCGGCAAAACCTGCTCCAAAGTTCCATATTCTGAAAGGTTCCAGACTGCACCGCACGCACCGCATGAAAGCGTTGTGCCTTTGCCGAGCATTTCTCCTTCAGTTCCGCAGCATGTGCACTTGTAAAGCACGCGGTTCAAAAAATCAGCGCGGAACGGCTCGGTAATGCGCACCTTGTTCTCGCGCTGCCACTGCCAGTTATCGAACGTAAATTCGTTTTTAAGAATTTCATTCAGCTCGTCAACAGTTTTTCCGGCAATTTCTTCCGGCGACAGAAGGTACTTTACATCTGCACTTATATCAACTTTGCGCTTCTGCAAATTGTTGTAAAGCGGATCGTGGGCAAACGCGCCGTAAGTGCGAATTACAATCACAGGCACGTTCAAAAGCTTAAGGCACTTTCCGAGCGTGTCGGGCAGCGGCGTAGCCGTTCCGTCAAAGCTGTAGCTTGCTTCCGGGTACATCAAGACCGAAGTGCGGAGCTTTTCGACCGCGTACTTCATGTTTTTTACAAGCACAAAGTCGGTGACAAACTTATTTGTGGGTATGCAGCCGAGATGCCGCATCAGCATGTTCTTGCCGACAAAACCGTCGCCCGTGCAGACAATGTTCATCGGGCGGTCGGCAAAAACTGTTTCCGCAATTATCAAATCTGTAAAGCAGGAATGATTCATAAGTATAAGGCACGGCTCGTGCTTGCCGAGTTTTTCCATGCCGATATAATTTGCCTTGAAATTTGCTGCTTTAAGTTCGCCTTTGCCGAGCGTCTTCATAAGCCAGCGCAAAATCAAAGCCGGCTTTACGGGCTTCTGCGGCTTTTCTTTTGGAAGTGCAAGCACTTTTTCATATTCAAGCTCTTTGACTACTGTTTTCATGCTGATTTTCCTGCAATTTATTCAAGCACACTGTTTACAAGCCTGCCGTCGTCATATTCAAGTTTAAGCGAAAAAAACGGAACTCTTCTATCGAGCAGATCAAGAAAGATTTCATCGCCCTGCCAGTGCGGAAGTTCATTCATTTTTGATTTTGCAACCCATTCAAGCTCACCTTCGTCGCAGGCGGTAAGCGCAGAAGGCTCCTCAAAGTCGCTGCACCAGAAAAGATGCATAAGCTCGTAATAGGTTTCAGGTGCAGGCTTGCCCGGTTTTTCAGTTTCGCGCGAAACAAAGGTTACGGTTCCGCGGTATTCTGGTTTTCTCAAGACTATTCCGGTTTCTTCGCGCACTTCGCGGCGCACACAGTCGAATGGGCTTTCGCCCTCTTCAAATTTGCCGCCGATGCCAATCCATTTGTCTTTATTCACATCGCCAGCTTTTTTTGTGCGGTGAATCATCAGATACGAGCCGTTTTTCTCTATATAGCATAATGTAGTGTTTATCATAATGAGCAGACTGTCTAATTATAGCACAGAAAAGTTTGATGGAATTAATGTAATGCAAAACTTCCAAAATTTTACAATAAAAATTACTGCAAGATTTCAATGTAGTGTTATAATTTTTTGTATGAAGCCTGAAATTACAAAGAAAGATTTTATCCGTTTTTTTAAGGAAATCCCGAAAGCTGAGCTGCACCTGCATCTTGAGGCGGCAGTCAGCCGAAATACAATAACCCGCTTTTATATGCGCCGTTTCCCGGCATTAAGCGAAGCTGAAGCCGGCAAAGAAATAGAAAAAATCTTTACATATTCAGACTTAAGCGGTTTTATCAGAGCATATCTTGCCGTACAAGACTTGTATGATACAGAAGAAGACTTGGACTGTGTATTCAGCGACTTAAAAGACTATCTTGTACGCAACGGCATAACTTATGCAGAAGTTTTTGCTTCTCCAAGCTCTCTTATGAAAAAAGGCTTTGATTTTCTTAAAATGGTGGAAATTTACCGCCGCAACATAATGAAAATCAAATCTGAAACCGGAATCGTAGTCCGCATATTAATTGATGTTTCGCGCACTTTCGGCATGGAAAACGCGGAAAAGAATCTTCAGCTTCTTCTTGCATACAGAATTCCTGAAATTATAGGAATCGGACTCGGCGGTTCTGAAGAAAAAGGCCCTGCCAAGCTTTTCGGCGAAGTCTTTGCAAAGGCGCGTGAGCACAATCTTGTAACAGTTGCACACGCCGGTGAAGATGTCGGCCCTGAATCTATCTGGGATTCAATCAATGTTTTAAAAGCACAGCGTATAGGTCACGGTATTTCTGCCGTCTTTGACGAAAATCTTATGCAGACACTCGCCGAGCAGAAAATTCCGCTTGAAATCTGCCCGACAAGCAACATCTTTACGCAGAAATATGTTAAGAGCCTTGCAGACCACCCGATGCGCAAATTCTTTGACAGGGGCATTCCTGTAATATTGAATTCCGACGACCCGATCTTCTTTGGCGTAGAGCTGCTTGACGAATACTGGAACGCTTATTCTGAAATGGGCTTTTCTCTTGAAGAACTTAAACAGATTATACGCAATTCATTTACTGCTTCTTTTATGGATGACATTTCAAAAGGCTCTTATCTTGAAAATGTAGAAGCCGCTTGGGAAGCATTCAATACAGGACGTAAAAAAAAAAGAAGTTTTGATTTAAGCTCTGTCAGACGTTCCATGATTACGATTGGAACGCCTACTGCGCTCTTTTTTATACTCACTACAATAATTGTTTCAGCGTTTACATCTAAATTTACCAAAAAACAGACATACCGCATGATGCAGGACGAAGCACAAAAATGCGTGCTTGAGCTTGAAAAAACACTGACTGCTCCGATGAAAATGACAGAAGCGATAGCGTGGGTTTTTAAAGACGGTTTTTATGAGAACAACCGTGCCACAAATGATGTATTCATCAAAATGTCGAAGGCGTACCCGAATTTTTCAGGCTTTTACGGCTGCAGAACAGACAAGACGCTCTTCAGTACACCCGAATTGTTTTTCCCGGAAGGATATGACCCGACAACCCGCGGCTGGTATAAAGGCGCAGTAGAAAGTGCCGGAAAAATGTTTTTTTCTGATGTTTATGTAGACGCTTCTACGGGCGGACTTGTAGTTACATTTTCACAGGCTGTTTACAAGAATAATCAGATTGACGGTGTAGTTTCTTTTGATTATCCGCTGACTGATTTGCAGACTATTGTCAGCGATTTACGGCAAGAGGAAAACGATTTGTCGTTTATACTTTCGCCTGCCGGAAATTACTTCATGCATGAAATTTACACGCCGGACGACAACATGCTCATTGTAAAAAACGGCGCTTATAAAGAAGTTGCTGAGAAACTTTTGTCAGCAAAAGACGGATTTGTTACAGGCAGCCTGGACGGTACAAAGTATGTCTTCAAAGTTACAGAAATTCCGATGACAGGCTGGTTCTACATTCTGGCGAAACGGACACATGATGTTGACGCATTCTCAAATTCAATGAGAAGAATGCTTTCTATATCGTTTTTTCTGCTTTTTGTAACGATTATGGCAATTACAACGCTGATAATCGGGCGCATGAGGGCAAAAGAACATGGTGCAAGTGAGCGGCTTTTAAACGAAACGCAGAATCTGGCGGAATCTTCTAAAGAAAATGCAGCAACAGCCCAGGAACAGAGTACCGCCGTAAAAGAAATTGTAGCTACAATGGAAGACAACACATCTCTTTCTGAAGATATTTCGCTTAAAATCAAGGACGTGTCTTCTATTGCATCAAAAACCAGCAGCGATGTTTCTGACGGCGTTGCTTATCTTGAAGAAAATGTGCGCCAGCTTCACAAGATTGCAAGCGCAAACCAGTCTACAATCAGCGGCATACGCTCACTCGGCGACAAAATCGAAAACATCTGGGATATTGTCTCGCTTATCAATTCTGTAGCAGACCAGGCAAAAATCATTGCATTCAACGCCGAGCTAGAAGCTTCTACAGCAGGAAACGCAGGCAAAAATTTCCATATTGTAGCAACTGAAATACGCCGCCTTGCAGACGGAATTATCGACGGCACAAAAGAAATCAAGGAACGCATCACCGAAATTCAGCAGAGCTCTGACAGTCTTATCCTTGCAAGCGAGAGCGGTACAGAGATAATCCGCAAGGGTGTAGAAAGTGCAAAGAATCTTGAGACGCGCTTTTCAAGCATTAAAAATGCTTCTGAAATTACGGCAGCAAGCTCCGGTGATATCACCACGATTATTCAGCAGCAGGCTGTAGCAAGCGAACAGATTCTTATAACGCTAAAGCAGATTGCTTCCGGTGTAGAGCTTTTCAGCGGAGCAACAGAGAATATTTCAGTTGCTTCACAGAATTTGCAGGGCATTGCGGAAGAGCTTGCTAAATAAAGATTATTAAACAGAACACACAATATTGAGATATAAGGAAGGTATCGCAAACATGAAAAAGAAATTTTTCTCTCTTGGGGCAAAAGAAGTTGTATTTATTGTAGCTCCGCTTGTAATTGTCGCAATTGTTATATGTGTGGCATGGGGCAGAATGCTTACTATTGCAATAAATGTCGGGCTTGCTGACCAGTCTAGAATGGTCAGTGAAAAGGTTGCCTACGAGGCAAGAATAACTTCTGAATCTCCTGTAGCTGCACTCGAAAGTCTTGCAGACGCAATTAAAAGCAACCCTAACAAGGCAAATGTAACGGTTCTTTTGAAATCTATTGCAGCGCATTATCCGCAGTGCATTGAATTTTATTATTCTACAGCGACACCACACAAAAAAGGCGGCTGGCTTATCACAAATAACGACTGGAACGTTCCGGATGACTTTGAACATGCAGAAAGGCCATGGTTTACAGGCGCGGCAGCTGCAAATGGCAAGCTTTTTTATGGAGAACCGTTTATCTCACAGCCGAGCGGGAAATTATGCATTTCTTATTCCATTGCTGTATATAGCGCACAGAACGAATTTCTTGGAGTTGCAGCATGCGACCTGTTACTTACGAATTTAGAAGAAGCTGTAGAAAACATAAAATTTTCAGAAAACAGCAGAATTCATATTATAGACGGTAATGGAAGATACCTTACACACAAAGACCCGTCTAGTGTTCTTAACAAAAACTACTTTGACGAGACACATCTTGATAAAAAATCATATAACGCCAAAACATATCTTGACGGCACTCAAAAAGCTTTTGTAAAAGACGAT
>CADBUT010000032.1 GCA_902797925.1 uncultured Spirochaetaceae bacterium | reverse complement strand
GGGCGAAATAAAGGGTATTAAACCTGAGTGCAATTCCTTAGCAGAACGAACGATACCCCGCACGCTCTGCGTCGGGGTTCGTTCATTATATTCAGTATTATGCTGAAATTAGAAATCTGCTGCTTTAATTGATTCAACTACATAGTGATAGTTCTGTTCGTTGACTTCAATATTAAGCTCTTCTCCGTCTTTTGCGTTGAGGATTTTTTCACCCAACGGAGAAAGATAAGAAATAATGCCGTTGTTCGGGTCTGATTCAAACGGACCTAAGATTGTATAAGTTTCTTTTTCTTTTGAATCTTTGTTCAACAGGCATACAGTTGTGCCAAAAGATACTCTGGCAGTTGTAATTGTTGTCGGGTCGAAAACAATTGCTTTATCAAGGTCAGCCTGAAGTCTGCTGATCTGTGCGTTAAGAATTCTCTGCTTGTCTCTTGCTGCCTTGTATTCGGCGTTTTCTTTCAAGTCGCCTTTTTCACGGGCTTCATCAATTTCCTTGGCATTTGCAGGAAGCTGAACTTTGATAAGGTCATCAAGCAATGCTCTGTTCTTTTCGAGCATTTTCATTGTTGTGTAGATGCCCTTCTTTGCAGTTACCTTTTCTTCTGTGCCGTAGAACTTGAAGTCTTTGTAAACGTTCAGAATCTTGTTGCGCATATTCTGCTTGATTGTCGGATCAAGGTCTTTGATGTCGTCAACGAGTGTGTAAAGACGTGTAACTGTATCAATGTCGTTTGAAAGCATGTAATCAAGCAGCGTGTTGTTCTTGAAAAGAAGCTGCTGAATGTTCTTGTTAATCTTTCTGTTTTCAGTTGTGTCTCGGTGGTTCTCAATCTCGCGGTAAGTCAAATCGAGAATGTGAATAAGCGTAATCAGCTGCTTTTCATAAGGAATTTCAGCTTCTTTGAACCATTCTTCTTCCTGAGATTCTTTGAAGAAGAAAATGACAGCTTCACGGTAATCGCGGTAGTTTTCAAAGCAGTTCTGAACGAATTTCTTTACCTTTTCCTTATTGCCGCTGATAATGAGTGCATCAAGAATGTCCTGTGAAAGAACTGTCGGGAATAATTTGATGTAAATATCTGCCCAGTCCGGAAGAAGCTCTTTAATGCAGTTGAGGAAGTCCTTTTTCAAAGATGTATTCTTTGTATCTTTTAGTTCTTCATAAATCTCGCGCGGATCTTCAATTTCGGCGAACAAATCAGCAAAAGAGAACTGAAGGTTCGGGTTAAGATGCGGATTTGCTGCTGAAATGCGTCTTGCAACAAGGTAAGAGGCAATAATCTGCTCGTTTACCTGGCTGAACGACTTGAGGTAGCCTACAAAATATTCGAACATTTCTGCAAACTGTTCAGATGTCTTGTCTGTTTCATCGTCGTTTGCAAATTTCATAAGAATATCGATACGTGAGAAGAAATTCTTCTGAGCTTTAAACTCGTTTTCAAGCTTTTCTTCCTGTGTAATTGCGTGGTCGCGCACTGTGTAAAGCGAAATGTCGTTGATGTCCACGCCGAAAGTCGGGTCTTCGTCAAGGATTTTTCTAGCCTGTGTGCTCCAGCTTGTCCATTCACTTGCTGAAAGAATGCTCGGTACAAGCTCTGATTTAATGCGCTTGATGTCGCATTTGTTGTTAAAGCTCTTGATGATAATCTTAAGAATCTTTGCCTTGTTCTCTTTAACGTCTTTTGCAAGTTCTTCTTTTGATTTTGTTGCTTTAAGAACCCAGATGTGGTCTTTGACAAGCGGCTGCAATGCGCTTACTGCCATCTTAAGAGACATTTTCTTAATACCGTATGTTTTGCCGAAGTTGATTGTGATTTCATCGCTGTCAACTTTGCGGATAATACCGACGCCCCATGAGCGGTGGAAGACAAAGTTATGTGCATCAAAAGAAATGTGCTTCTCAAAGTCTGAAATTGCTTCGAATACGTTGCGCCAGTGCTGGCTCAAGTTAGAAACTTTAATATAGTTTTCAAGCTGGCTGTGGCCTTCGTATTTTCCGCGGTAGCATTCAATGATTTCTTTGCGTGCCCACTGGTCTTTGTCATCATAAGAGAGAATAGTCTTAAGAATGTCTATTGCAGTGTCCCATTTCTGGTTGTCATGGTAATAGTTGTAAAGTTCATGAAGGAGGAGGGCAGCCTTATCTTTACTTATAGATTTTGCAACTTCTTTCTGAACAAGGTTGAAGAAGTAGATTTCTTCCGGCACTAAAGAAACGAGCTTTGTCCAGATTTCTTTAATCTGGTTGCCGAGGTTCTTGTTTACAAAACGGAGAAGAGCTTTTTTGTAGTATTCTACTGCTGTCTCAAGGTCTCCGTCCTGCTCGTATTTTTCTGCGAGTGCCTTTGCAAGGTCTGCTTCGTAGCGGTCTAATTTTACAATTCTGGAATAAATATCCCAGAGTTTTTCGTTGTTTTCTTCTTTGTAGCATTCTGCAAGTTTGCGGAGCGCAAATTTGTTGTTTTCATCTTCTGCAAGAATAGAATCACAAAGATAAGTAACGATATTTGTTTTATGGTTATCAACGAAAATATTAACAAGTGTAGTAAGAGCTGATTCATCAAGATCTTTCTTTTTGAGAGAAAGCATGCCTGAAAGATATAAAGCAATGATACTATTTTTTGAATGTGAAAGATGATCGTCACAAATTCCTTTAACTTCATCAATACAATTTTGTTTTTTAGCTTCCTCTACTTTAGCTGCAAGCTCAAGAAAGTTGTTTTTTGAATAATTGCTGATGGCCGCACGTGTCCATTGTTCTTCATTCAGCATATCCTGAACCGATTTCAACAGTTCTTCAGACATAAGTACACTCCTAATATATTTTGCAGCAAAAGCTGCGGGAAAATTTATTTTAAATATTCATCATAAATATTCTGGTCTAAAAATCTTATTTTAAGCAGAACTTCCTGTATGTGAGAACGTGCCTCATTTGTCATTACATAGTGGTCAATAAGCCAGAAGTAATGGTTTATAAGGCGCGGCACAATCAAAGCGCGGTCGTTTCCCTGCTCTTTAAGATTATTTTCTAGCGCATATATATTCTGTTTCAGTTTACCGATCTCAATAGCACGGAGTTCCCGTTTTACAGAAAAAACACCGTAAAGAACGCCGTAAACGGGAATCCATTCCTGCAGAACCGCGCCGCTGTAGCCGAGCTGCTCTGTCTGCTTAATCAGATAGCAGATTAATTCAGAGTCAAGAAGGCTTAAATCAACTTTCTGCGGATCTATAAAAAAAGCTTCCCTGAAAAGAACTTTGGCGGTTCTTTCTTCGCCGCACAATGCATAGCAGTCAGCCATTTCTGACAGAATTGTTGCTGAATCTGATGCCATGGAATTGGCTTTGTCCAGATATTTCAAAGCTGTTTCATAGTCACCGAGTTTTTTGTGGCACAAGCCGGCTTTGCGGTACAAGTCAGGCATAGGCTGAACTTTTCCGCTGTTGTTAATCATGGAATCATAGCATTCAAGTGCCAGCGCAAAAATGCCCTGTCTTATAGCATAAATACTTCTTTCGAAATACAGACCGTCTTTGCCCATAGTCTGGGTAAAGTCTTTCCAGTGAGAGACAATACTTTCTCCCTGTTCATAGGGTGAAGTAAGGTTCTGAACACGGGCAAGTTTCTGATTCCAGTAGTTTATGCCTTTTAAAGTATACAGAATCTCGATGTTCTCAAGGTCGTCTGTAAGAGCTTCGCTTAAGATTTCGCTTGCTTTTGCCAATTGACCCTTTTTGAGTAATTCGTATGCCTTTGCCAGTTCGTTTTCAGCCTGCGTATTCATAATGCTCTTTCTATTATACTGAATTGCGGTCTTTAGTCAATTGATACAGGAATTTTTTTGAAAATGGGGCAAACTTTATAATATGTTTTATATGATTAGTCAAGATATAATTTTCTCTATTTACATACTTAACCGATTCGAGTAATATGGTAACTAATGAGTAAATTTATTCTTTCGCCATCAATATTGGCTGCTGATTTTACAAAACTAGGCGAATCATTGCGTTATATTGAATCTAAAAATGCTTCATGGGTTCATATCGACGTTATGGACGGCTCTTTTGTGCCTAACATAACATTCGGACAGCCTGTGGTTGCTGCCCTTAGAAAGATAAGCCCGCTTCAGTTTGATGTCCATCTGATGATAGAAAACCCGCAGCTTCATATAGACAGTTTTGCTGAGGCTGGTGCCGACTGGATTACTTTCCATTACGAAGCCGCTGTACATCATCATAGAATTATCCAGCAGATACATGCGCTTGGCAAAAAGGCGGGTATAAGCATTGTGCCGTCAACGCCAGTTTCAGTTTTGGAAGATATTCTGCCGTTTGTGGATCTGGTGCTTGTAATGTCTGTGAATCCTGGTTTTGGCGGTCAGACGCTGATCCCGCGCTGTGTAGAAAAAATCGCGCAGCTGAACGAGCTTCGGATGAAAAACGGCTATGGTTTCCGTCTTTCTGTTGACGGCGGTATAAATAACAAAACTATCGGAATGGCTGTTGATGCCGGTGCTGATGTAATTGTTTCGGGTTCTGCGTTTTTTTCCGGTACTCTTGATGTAGATAATTGAAAGGGGAAGTTATGAAGAAGTTATTGCTGTTGTTGTTTTGTGCTTTGAGCCTGCTTGGTGCGGTTAATGTTTCAGCCCAAGTTTCTGACGGACTTCTGCCCGTGCTCGAAGCTTATTCCCGCTCGGACTGGGCGCAGGTTTCTGCATTGTGCAAAAAGGGCATGGCAGACAGAACAATAAGCGAGTCTGACGGGCTTTACTGGCTTGTGCTTGCAGATATGTCAGCAGGCAATTATGCATCTGCCCTTAACGCCTCAACCGAATTCCTGTCGATGTTCGCCAATGACAAGAATAAGCCTGAGATTATGTATCAGCGCGGACGGGCATTGTATGAGCTTAACTACAAAGAAGATTCAATCAAACAGCTTTATGATTTTGTTAAGGCTTACCCGAATAACGACAAAGTTTCTTTCGGGCTTTTCTGGATTGCGGAATCATTGTTTGATTTTAAGAACTACGAGCGTGCGTCTTTGTTCTACAAAATGGTTATTGACGATTATCCTTCAAGCCCTAAACGTGAAGCTTCTGCTTACCGCCTTGAGATAATTGATCAGAGAAAACGCGAGGAAGAACTGCTCCAGCTTCTTAAGGTAACTCACGAAGAGTCGCTTAAGGCCGCTGAAGATTATGAGAAAAAAGTGCGGCGTTATGAGCAGGCTATTCTTGCCTATCAGAAAAGAATTATGGAATTAGAGGCTCAATTGAAGAAATAATAAAAAAATACATTTGCGTTTTTTGTGTTATAGTGTAATATGATAAATGGAGTTTGAACCTAAATGTCTGATCAGGAATTAAAAAAGGCACAAGTTCTTTTTAAAAGACGAAAATTTTCCGCGGTTATATCTATGCTTGAACCGAGAGTTATAGATTACCGCGATTCATTTGAGTTTTTCTATATATTGGGTGTCTCGTGTTTATACATGGGTGATACTGGTGCCGCAAAAGATTATCTTCACCGTTGTGAAACAATAGAAGGCATAAATGTTTCTCTTTTGGTTGCCCAGGCTGCAATGTATCTGCGCCGCGGCGACACAAACCAGGCTGTAGAAACATATCTTACAATTCTTGATTATGAGCCAAGAAACAAAATTGCAAGCCGCGCAATGACATTTATCCGTACAAAGGGCGATATTGCTACAATCTCGCAGTGGGTTTCAAGCGGAAAAATAAAACGGTTTTATCCTGATCCCGGCTTTTATTTTCCAATTGTACCGGTCGCTTCGGTTGCACTTCTGGCTCTTGTGGTATTCCTTTCAGTTCTGCTGATAAGGCATCTGCCAAAGAAGACTTCGGTTCACCGGCAGGGCGATTACGGCAATCTTGAGCTTTCAAGCGACGAGAAGCGGAATCCGGCGGATTTGCAGAGCGGTGTTGCTTACAACACGATTTTGACTTCGGAACAGATTACTGACGCCTACAACAAGGCAAAGGACTACTTCTTAGACCACCGCGACAACGAGGCACAGGTTGAGATAAACCGTATTTTGAATTCAAACGCCAAGAACACAATCCGCGAGAAGGCCAGCACGCTGATGGAATATTTCGATGAGCCGACTTTTGACTCAGTTGCAAAGGACAGCAAATTCAAGAATTTCACATTTGAAGAAGTAAAGGCTGATCCGTCGCTCTATCAGGACTGTTGGGTTATCTGGAGCGGACGTGTGACAAATGTGCGCGCCGACGATTCTTTCTATGAGTGTGATCTGCTTGTCGGCTACGAGGACTGGAAACGTCTTGAAGGCGTTGTTTCGCTTTCTATGCAGCAGCCTGTTTCAATTGACGAGGAACGTCCTGTCAAGGTTCTTGCAAAAATCGAGATTCACGACAATAAGGTATTGCTTACAGGCAAATCTTATACACAGTCAATATCAACTGCAAACAAATAGGGGCTCTTGAGCCGGTCCGGTTCTTAAAGCTCTGCGGTTTTGCGGTATCGCATAATTGCTATACAAATTTTGTGTTTTTTTGCGGAAAACTGAAAAAAAAATGCAGATTTTTTTCAGTTTTTTTCTAAAAAAGTACAAAAAAAACTAATTTGCACCTGATTGTATAGTGTGGGAGGAAAGGTGGCAAAAATGGCTAATGAAACAATCAATCCGGCAGATCAGTCGGAAAAAATGAAGGCTCTGGAAGCTGCAAGGCTTCAGATTGAAAAGCAGTTCGGTCAGGGCTCGCTTATGAAACTCGGTACAAGAACAGATGCCGCCGGAATCGAAGTGATTCCTTCAGGCTCTATTCTGCTTGACGAGGCTCTTGGTATCGGCGGTTATCCGCGCGGACGTATTATCGAAATTTATGTTCCTGAATCTTCTGGTAAGACTACACTGGCTTTGCACGCAATTGCAGAGGCGCAGAAGAACGGCGGCATCGCGGCTTTTGTTGACGCGGAACACGCACTTGACCCTGTTTATGCAAAAAATCTCGGTGTTGATATAGACAATCTTTGGGTTTCTCAGCCGGACACAGGTGAACAGGCTCTGGACATTACAGAGCACCTTGTAAGATCTGGAGCTGTTGACATCATCGTTGTAGACTCTGTTGCCGCACTTACTCCTCAGGCTGAAATCGAAGGCGAGATGGGTGATTCCCACATGGGTCTTCAGGCAAGACTTATGAGTCAGGCTTTAAGAAAGCTCACCGCGATAATCGGCAAATCAAAGTGCATCGTCATTTTTATAAACCAGATCCGCATGAAAATCGGCGTTATGTTCGGCAACCCTGAGACTACAACCGGCGGAAATGCTTTGAAATTTTATGCTTCTGTGCGCCTTGAAGTACGCAGAATTGAGTCAATTGACGCAAAAGGTGCAGAAGACGCTGTAGGTAACAGAGTGCGCGTAAAGGTTGTCAAGAACAAGGTTGCGCCGCCATTCAGAAAAGTAGAGCTTGACATTTACTTCGGCAAAGGCATTTCAGCCGTTTCAAGTATTCTTGACGCTGCCGTAAAGCATGAGCTTATTGATAAACGCGGTGCATGGTTTGCCGTCGGCGAAGAGAAAATCGGACAGGGACGCGAGAATGCAATTCAGTTCCTTGAGGATAATGCTGATTTCAGAAACGACCTTGAAGCAAAGCTGCGTGCAAAACTTTTTCCGGGGC
>CADBUT010000031.1 GCA_902797925.1 uncultured Spirochaetaceae bacterium | reverse complement strand
CTTGCTGCAATTGAAGCCGGAAAAGTTGCATGCTACGCCTGTGACTTTGCTGATGAAGAGTTGCTGAAAAACGACAAGGTTATCTGCCTGCCGCACCTCGGTGCTTCAACACCAGAAGCAGAAGACAACTGTGCTTTCATGGCTGTTGCCCAGCTCCGTGATTTCCTCGAAAACGGCAACATCGTCAATTCAGTCAACTTCCCGAAATGCAAGATGGACGAACCTGTTCCTGCAAACGGCACAAGAATTTGTATCGCCAACAAGAACATTCCGAACATGGTCGGCCAGATTACGACAGTTCTTGCTGACGCAAAATGCAACATTGCCGCTATGGTAAACCAGAACCGCGCAGATGTTGCTTACAACATCATCGACGTTGAAAATGCAATCGATGATACAGTTGCCGCAAAGCTCAAGGCCATCGAAGGCGTAATCGCAGTCCGCCTGATTACAGCAAACGCCTAAATCAGCACAAGCTGAAAACGGCTGAAAACGAAAAAGCACGCCCGAAGCAGTCTGCTTCATTTGGCGTGCTTTTTTTATGCCGTTTCTCATAGAGTTTGAACAATTCGACTACACATTCGCTTTCGATTATTTTGAAGTTGAAGCCGTAAGTTTTCATAACTGCCTTGTCGTTGGCTTGATATGCTTTACGCAAATTGTGTCAAGAAATGAACGAATTGAAAGCTTTATTGCAATCTCCCACAAACTGACCGTGGAGATGAAAATGTCGTTCTGTGGATTTTCAATAATTTCTAAAATGTGTTTGGGTACTTTCTCAGGCGTTACCGCGAGCCATATTAAAATATGAGTATCTATTAGATATTTCATAACGAGCACAATTCCTCTTCCGATATTTCCCAATCATCAGAGAAAGTTGCCGTGGCACGGCCGGCGAATTTTCCAAAAGTACGTTTTTTCAAAGCTTTTGCATCTTGTTTTGCGTTCAATTTTCCAAGAGAAATGACAAGGTTGTAGACAATAAGCTGCTGCTCATCTGTGAGCGTTTCATAACTTTTTTCCAAAACATCGTAAGACATATCATTTCCTCCTGTTCCTATTATATCACAGTTTTACGCTTTTGCAGTCTGTTTCTTGCAGAACTTAAAAAAGTTCAGCTGTGCAAAGAACAGACAACTTGTCCGAAAGATCTTTATAGACTGGCAACATAATCTTGTAAGCTTATCAGGAAGATTTTTATAGACTGTCAGAATAATCTTGTAAGCTTATCCAGAGGATCTTTATAGCCTGTCAAGATTATTCTGACATACTGTCAAGAAGATTCTGTGATTCAAAAAGGCTGAATACCTTTTCACAGGCTTCAAGCAGTTTTGTTGTTTCGGGTTTTGACTGGTCTTTTTCTGGACACCAAAGTTGAGCGCTAATTTTTGCTGTGTCGTTTTGAATTGAACAAGTTTGTACAAGCTGCTGCTTGAACAGTTCGGCACTTATGCGGTGCATTACCAGATGATTTTCACAGGTTAAAGACGAAAACGGTACAGCACTATAAAAAAAGGCAGAACACCTTAATGTTCTGCCTTGGTTCAATTCAAGCTTACTGCTTGTCAATTTCTAGCAAAGTGTTCAAAAGAACATTCGCCCCTTTCCAGCACCATTCAACCGGAGAATATTCAAGCTCGCAATGGCTGTGACCGCCGACGCTTGGAACAAAAATCATTGTTGTTGGAACGATGTCGCAAAGATACTGCGCATCGTGTCCCGGACCAGAATACATTCTGAGTGATTTGTAGCCGAATTCATTTGAAACCTTTTCAACATCATCAATATACTGTGGATAATACTGAACGGTTTTGCGGCTCCAAGCTTCTTCATAGCTCATCGTGCAGCGTGCCCATTCTTTAGGCATGTTCTTGATGATTTCAACACACTTTGCGATTACAGCCGGATCTTGATGTCTTGCATCCAAAGTAAACTTGATTTCATCCGGAATGATTGTATGAATGTTCGGATGACAGCTGATTTTTCCTGTTGTATAAACAAGCTTTTTATCAAGATTGTCAAACTGCTGATGAAGATAAATCAACGCCTGGCTTGCAGCATAAAGCGCATCTTTTCTATATGGCATCGGGAAAGTTCCTGCATGGTCTGCCTGACCGCGGAACGTAAATTCATAGTTTATCATTCCACAGACACCTTCAACTACACCGATGTCGTATTTTCCGTCTTCAAGAACAGGGCCTTGCTCAATATGAAGCTCAACTAGTCCTTTTGTCTTCTTCGGGTTGATTCTGTTTGATTCGCTTCCTTCAAAACCAGATTCTTTTAATGCCTGGCCGAATGTATAGCCGGGCTTGTCTTTTGCTTCAGAAGCAAGCATCGTGGCTTTGTCAAACTTTCCAGTCACAACACCAGAACTCATCATTGCAGGTTCAAATCTTGCACCTTCCTCGTTTGTCCAAACTACAAGCTGAATAGGGTGCTTATGTGGAATCTTCTGAGTAACGATGGTTTCAATCGCTTCCATTGCGGTCATTACGCCAAGAATTCCGTCATAATTTCCGCCCTGCCGGACTGAATCGCAGTGGCTGCCAGACATGATTACATCTGCATCCGGGTCTGTGCCGGGTAATGTGCAGTAGATGTTCGCCATATCGTCTGTCTTAAAATCAAGACCAAGCTTTGTCATACGGCTTTTAATTTCGTTTCTTGCCATAATTGCTTCAGGCGAAAGGCTGAATCTTGTAATTCCACCGTGACCAGTATCACCGAATTTTGAGAAAGTCTTAATCTTTTCTTCCATTCTATTGATATCACATTCGTACATAAAAACTCCTAAAACTATTTTGAAGTCCGGCTTCCAGGAACAATTGCTCCTGAAGGACAAACCAGAATGCATAAGTGACAGCCTACGCATTTTTTATTCATAACAGGTCTGCCTTTATCGCTCAAAGACAAGGCCTGATGCCCACCGTCAAAACAACTTGTTACGCAGCGGCCGCAACCGACACATTTTTCGCTTATGAATTTCGGGAACTGTCTGCTACGGCGGTCAAGCTTGTCAGCAGGAATAATCTGCGGCAAAGCTTTTCCTATTATCTGCTCAACAGACTTGAAGCCTCTCGCAAAAAGATAGCGCTTCATTCCATCAATCATGTCGTAAATAATCCGGTAACCGTACTGCATAACTGCTGTTGTAACCTGAATCGTTCCGCAACCCAGCGCCATAAATTCAGCCGCATCTTTCCAAGTTTCTATTCCACCCATTCCAGAAACCGGAATATCTTTCAGCTCTGAACATTGCTTCATGTCGTTTATGAAGCGAAGCGCAACTGGTTTTACAGCCTTGCCTGAATAACCGCCGACGCTTGTTTTTCCGCTGATTGATGGGCATGAAGTAAAATCATCCAGCTCAACGCCGAGAATTGATTTTACGGTATTGATTGCGGCAATTCCTTCTGCTCCGGCGTTTATCGCAGCAATTGCAGGAACTTCCATATTTCCAAGGTTCGGTGTCATTTTTGCCAGAAGCGGAAGTTTTGAGCCGCGCTTTATTGCCTTGCAATACTGTGCAACAAGTTCCGGATTCTGACCGACATCGCTTCCAGTTCCTTTTTCTGCCATTTGCGGACAACTGAAATTTGCTTCAAGAATATCAGCACCGGCTTCTTCACAAACCTTGGCAAGATATTCCCATTCTTCGTCATTGCGCCCCATAATAGATGCAATGATTACTTTTGAAGGATAATCTTTTTTGAGTTTTCTAAAGCACTCAAGGTTTTCTTCAAGCGAATGGTCGCTTATCTGCTCAAGGTTTTTGAAGCCCACAAAGGTGTTGCTTTCTTTTGCAAGAGTACCAAATCTTGGAGAAACTTCATCCGGGACAAAAACACCGACGGTCTTAAACGCAACGCCTGCCCAGCCTTGGTCAAATGCTTTTGAAACCATTTCGTAATTGCTTCCGACAACAGAAGATGAAAGCAAAAACGGATTTTCAAAATGTACACCCATAAAATCAATAGACAAGTCAACTTTATCAGCGTCAAACCCTTCTTGCGTTGGAACATATTTCTTTACAGCTTCAGAAGCATCTGCCTCAAGCAAAGAAGAAATAACTCTCTTAATTGGAACACTTTGCGTGATTTTCGATTTCCGGCAATTTTTCTCACACTCTTTGGAAGTGCATAAAAGACATGCCTTATTCTTAGAAGCTTTATCAAAAGCTCCTGCAAAGTTTTCAAAGCGCAGACTTGAGATTATTGAACCGCAGTCAACGCCTTTCGAGCAGTTCTTTGTACATTCTGGTTTTGCACAAAGCAAACAGGAAAATGCGCCTTCTTTGATTATCTGACTTATATATTTTACGGACATACAGCATCTCCTTAAAAACTAACAGGTGCGCACTTTACGAATTTTCCATCTCCTGCGCTTCCAACATATTTACCGTCATCGTACACAAGCTTGCCACGCACATAAGTCTGAACAGGATAACCATGAACAGTTTTGCCTTCCCAGATTGTGTGGTCGTAGTCACTGTGCATATTCTCTACGCTGATAGTAAAATCCTTTGTTGGGTCATAAAGCACGATGTCTGCATCTTTGCCGATTGCAAGCGAGCCTTTTTCTGTGCAGCCGAAAATCTTTGCAGGGTTCGTCGAGCAAAGTTCTACCGCTCTTGAATAAGAAATCTTTCCGTCTGTAGCAGCCCCAAGCATATACGGATACAGATTTTCAACACCGGCACAACCGTTAGGGATTTTTGTAAAATCATTCAAGCCCCAGTCTTTTTCGCTCTGCTGGAACGGACAATGGTCTGTTGCAACAGTATCAATTATTCCGTTCTTTATAGCTTCCCAAAGTGCAAGACGGCTTTTTTGATCTTTCATTGGCGGCGAACACACAAAATTTCTGCCGTCCGGGCGTTTATAAACGTCGCAAGTAAACTCAAGATATTGCGGGCAAGTTTCTATAAAAACTTTTGCACCTCTAAGTTTTGCCTTTGTGCACGCCTCAAGCCCTTCTTTATCTGACATGTGGACAATATACAAAGGAGCATCTACATTTGTTGCCCAGTGAACAGCGCGCTTGTCTGCTTCTGCGGCTACAAATTCAGGGCGGCTCATATAGTGATACCATGCACTTGTCTTGCCTTCCTTCAGATATTCAGCAACGCGCAAATCAATCATGTCAGGGTTTTCTGCATGAAGATTTGTAATTGCACCGACTTCTTTTG
>CADBUT010000030.1 GCA_902797925.1 uncultured Spirochaetaceae bacterium | reverse complement strand
AAGCTTCTGCAATTTAAGGATATTTTTGAAGATGGCGTGCAGCCGCCAACAGGCTGCGGCGAATGCTGCGCGCCCAAACTTTTATGTTTTGCGTTTCTGCATAAGCTTACGCCGATAAGCATGGCAGAATTCTTTTACGGTACAGAACCGCCCTCAAAGAAAAAGCAGCACAAGCAGTTTTATACGCCCTGCGACGAAAAATGCGCGCCAATCCTGCCGTTCATTCTGGGGCTTGAAATTCTTTATCAAGACAATTCTATTGTTGTTATAAACAAGCCTTCGGGGCTTTTGTCAATTCCTGGGCGTGGCGAAGACAAGCTCGACAGCGTTACAACACGCCTTAAACGCATTTTTCCGCAATGCATTGAGCAGCCTTCTGTGCACAGGCTCGACATGGATACTTCCGGCCTTCTTGTGCTTGCGCTCGACAAGGAAAGCCACAAAAATTTGTCTATTCAATTTATGGAAGGAAAAGTGCACAAAAAATATATTGCCTTTCTTAAGAAGAAGCCCGAATTCGGCAAAGGCTGCAAGCTTTGCACCGCTTACGAAGACGGACTTGTTTCGGGTAAAATCGAATTACCGTTCAGATTGGACGTTGAAAACAGACCGCACCAGATTTATGACGAAGTTTACGGCAAATGGGGCATCACGAATTTTAAGCTTTTACCGGCTTCTGAAACCGAAACACTGTTGCCCCAATTCAGACTGACTAAAAAGCAGCTGGAACATTTTTACGCCAGCTATGAGAGCGTGCCAGTCAGCTTTGAGCCGGAAACCGGGCGCACGCATCAATTGCGGCTTCATGCTTCTTGCATTCATGGGCTAAATGCCCCGATTATAGGTGACAACCTTTACGGCAGTCAAACTGAAAACGAGCGGCTCATGCTTCATGCTTGCGAATTATCTTTCGTGCACCCAAAAACCGGCGATAAAATGTTCTTCAAAACTTAATGCCATATAAATACAAGCAGAATTTCTCAAAAATTTCAGACTATTTGACGCATCAAACTTATTCATTTATACTGATTTCAGTATATGAATATGAAACATTATATTTTTACAGACAATAATTGCATAGGCTGCAATCATTGTATTTCGATATGCCCGATTCCGGGCGCAAATATTGCTGAAAAAACAAATAATAAGAATCATATTCGTGTAAACATTTCAAAATGCATTCTCTGCGGACAATGCCTGAATGTCTGCACTCATGATGCCCGCCATTACGTAGACGATACAGAAACACTTTTTCAAGACTTAAAAAACGGAGAAAGCATTTCAATTGCCATTGATCCGTCTTTTTATATAAATTATCCGAATATTGCAAACGGTGTTCTCGGTTATCTCCGTTCAATAGGCATAAAAAAAATCTACAATGTCAGTTTTGGTGCTGATATTTCAGCATGGGCACATATTGAGTTTTTTTTGAACGACGCAAACCAAGGCGGAATAATTGCTACTTGCCCGACAATTGTAAACTACATAGAAAAATACGAACCTTCAATTATACCTGCTCTAATTCCAATTTTTTCGCCGTTATTTTGTCTTGCCGTTTATGTGCGTAAATACTTAAAAGACAGCAACAAACTGGCCTTTTTAAGCCCGTGTATTTCAAATTTTCCAGAAATTGAGGATGAAGCTACACAAAATCTAGTGAACTATAACATTACATTTGAACATTTTTTCAAAGCTTCTAAAGATATTGACTTTAACATGTATTATTCTGAAAGCGATATCCCGGATTTTAGACTTGGCGTGCTTTATCCATTTTCTGGCGGAATGAAAGAAAATCTTGAGCATTTTATAGGTTATGAAAAGACAATTCTAAAGAAATCCTCTATTCTGCAGAACAGAAACGAAATTGCTTCTTTAAAGTCAATCGCTGAGCACAACTGCAATAAAGGCGTTTTCTTTGAAGCACTCAACTGCAGCAACGGCTGCTGTTCAGGGCCGTGTATAGACAAATCCAGCATTTCCATAGAAAAAATCGTGGAACAGCATCAATGCATAAGATTCAACATTCTGCAAAATAATAAAACACAAGAATACGAACGCAAGCTGTCAAGAACAGAGCGTCTTGATATTTTTAGAACCAATTTCAAAGACTTAGACCTGCAAGACTTTCACAGGGAATTTCACAGTAAGTACCTAAAGCCGTTTAATGTTCCAAAAGAAATTATAAACGAAGTTTTTGTGCGGATGCACAAAAATACAGAAGAATCGCGGCACATAGACTGCCACGCCTGCGGTTACAATTCGTGTCATCAAATGGCAGAAGCAATTGCAAACGGCTACAACAATATTGAAAACTGCGTTCAATATGAAAAGCAAGAAAATTATAAGCTCTTTACATCAGACCAGCTGACAGGACTTCCGAATAAATATCTTTTTATAAAAGATTTATCCGCCATTCTGGCAGCCCAAGACCGAAGAGATTTTGCCGTAATGCAGATAAATATAAAGAACTTTATATTTATTAATCAGCAGGTAGGTTTTATAAAAGGCAACGATATTCTTGCAGAATTTGCGGCAAAAGCAAAAGAGCTTTTTGATGAAACTAAGAATGAGAAAATCTATCTGCTTAACGGAAACAACTTTTATGTAATATCAAAAAAAGAGCGCATGAACGACTTGTTCTATAAATTGAATCATCTGGAACTTGTGACGCTTAAGCAATTTCAAATTGCAGACATTTCAAATCTCTCTATAAGAGCAGCACTCTACAACATAACTGGTGATGAAAAGAATACAGATACAGTCATTGACAGAATCTCAACAACATATTTTACAGTGCGTTCGCAGGCAAACAAAGACTTTGCGGTTTACGACCAGGACATTGCAAAAAAAGTTTCGCAAACAATATCAATAAGCCAGCACATTCAGCAGGCACTATTAAACAATTCGCTTTATATAGTTTTTCAGCCTAAAGTCAATCAAGTTACCAAACAGCTTGTCGGAGCAGAAGCTTTAATCCGATGGAATCATAATGGCACGGTTATTCCGCCTGATAAATTCATTCCAGTTTGTGAATCGACAGGATTTATTAAAAGGCTCGATTTCTTTATGCTCAATCAGGTATGTAAGAAACTTGATGAATGGATAAAGAAAGGCCTGGATCTTGTTCCGGTATCCGTAAATTTTTCCAAGCATCACTTTGCACATCAGGAAGTTGCAGAACGAATATGCAATATCATCGATTTTTGGGAAATTCCGCATAATTTGATTGAAATTGAATTTACAGAAACTTCTGTAGCTGAAATGAAAGAGCTTTTAAAAAACACTATCGACATTTTAAAAGACAAAGGCATTTCTGTTTCAATCGATGATTTTGGTTCAGGCTATTCATCTTTAAGCTTGCTGCAGGATTTGAATTTTGACGTTCTCAAGCTAGATAAAAGTTTTATACAAACAGTTATAGACAATAAAAGGGCAAGAACCGTAATTGCAAATGTCATAAACATGGCCAATGAGCTTGATATGTCTATAATAGCAGAAGGCGTTGAAACCCAAGAAGAGCTTTCTATTTTGAAAAATTTGAAATGCAACGTAATTCAGGGCTTTATATTTGACAAGCCACTCTCATCTGAAGACTTTGAGAAAAGGTTAATCAACAAACAATATTGAGGCAAGAAATGAACAATTCTGTCACATCCGGTATACCAAGATGGAATCTTTCGTCTATTTATGAATCTTTTGAAAGTGAAGATTTCAAAAACGACATGAAATCTCTTGATAAGCTTAAAATTGAGCTTAACGACCTTTTGAAGTCAAATCTTTTTTCCACAGATTTTCCACAATGGGTTGCTGATTTCGTCGAAAAGTCTAACAGACTTCAAAGTGTTACAGGCTCGCTTTATGCCTATGTTTATTCAGCCTATTCAGTAAATACAACAAATTCACAGCTTATCAACCAGATTTCCTGCATTGAAAACATATTTATTGAAATTGAACAGATTAATCTCAAGTTTTCAACAGCTTTTTCTCAAGTTGTTAATAGTTATCCACAATCATTAACAGATATATACACAAGATTTCCACAATTGGAAGAATATTCTTACATATTTGAAGAGACAGTCGCTTTAAATAAGCACAACATGAAGCCGGAACTTGAAGAGCTTGCCGACCAGCTGAATCTTAGCGGCGCAGAAAGTTTTAGCCGCCTGCAAGAGCAGATTATCTCAACTTTAAAAGACCCTGAAACAGGCAAGACGTTCAACCAGCTTAGAAACGACGCTTACGACAAAAACCGTGCAGTGCGCAAAGAGTCTTTTAATAAAGAGATTAAGCTTCTTGAAAGAATGTCGGTTCCGCTTACGGCGTGCCTCAACAGCATAAAAGGCACAACGATTACGCTTAACAAGCGGCGGCTTTGGCAAAACGCAATAGACAAGGCTTTGGCGCAGTCTAGAATAAGCCAGAAAACATTGACGGCACTTATTGAGTCAATCGAAAGCTCGATTCCACTTTGGCAGGAATATCTTGCAATAAAGGCAGAATTGCTTTTTCCACAAGAGAAAAACCCGAAACTGGCGTTTTACGACTTATTCGCGCCGCTTCAAGATAATTCAACTTCAGAAAAAAACCAAACTGAAAGCATTCTCTCAAAAAAATGGTCTTTTGAAGAAGCAAAAGATTATATAATCGAGCGGTTCAGCTCTTTTTCTTTAGAGCTTGGCAATTTTGCGAAAAACGCTTTTGACAACAATTGGATTGATGCAGAAATAAGAGAAGGAAAAGTCGGCGGCGCTTATTGCATGGATTTTCCGAAGCAGAAAGTTTCGCGCGTTTTGTCTAATTTTACCGGCTCTTTTTCAGACATTACAACTTTGGCACACGAACTTGGGCACGCGTATCATTTTTATTGCATAAAAGACCGCGATTACGAGCTTGCACAATACCCGATGACGCTCGCCGAGACTGCATCAAACTTTGCGGAAACAATCGTTCAGCAAAGTATTATCGCTTCAACAAGCGGCTTTGAGCGCATAAGCATGATAGAGCTGCATCTGCAAGACTGCTGCCAAGTGCTTATCGACATTCTATCAAGATTTTACTTTGAGCGCGCTGTCTTTGAAAAACGCCAGGAAGGCGAGCTTTCTTCTGAAGAATTCTGCAATTTAATGCTCGACGCGCAAAAAAAGACTTACGGCACGCTGGCAGAATATCATCCTTATATGTGGGCGCTGAAATCGCATTATTACAGCACCAGCCTTGATTTCTACAATTTTCCCTATGCTTTTGGAATGCTTTTCAGTGCCGGGCTTTATGCGCGCTACAAAAAAGAAGGGCAAGGTTTTGCAGAATCTTACAAGCTGCTGCTCTCTGAAACTGGCAGACTTTCTTGTGAAGAAGTGTGCAAAAAAGCAGGTTTTGACATTGAAACCAAAGATTTCTGGTTGAGCGGAATTGAAACGCTCAAAGCCGAAATCAAAGAG
Organism: uncultured Spirochaetaceae bacterium; assembly: GCA_902797925.1. Classification (GTDB taxonomy): domain Bacteria; phylum Spirochaetota; class Spirochaetia; order Treponematales; family Treponemataceae; genus UBA1240. The sequence continues at coordinate 1,789 of CADBUT010000030.1, read as the reverse complement.
CTGAAATACTACGCCGAAAAACTGAATAAATAAATGATACCGACATAAAAAAAGCCCCGATTTTGCGTCGGGGCTTTTGTACATTCAATTCATTGCTTATTTAGCTTCGATAACTTCAAGATCAAAGCAGATATAAGCATCAGGGGGAATTACACCGCCGGCTCCACTTGAACCATAAGCATATTCCGGCGGCAAAACGATTGAACGCTTTTCATTAAGTTTCATGTCCTGAACCATCATGTCAAAGCCTCTTATCATTCTGCCTGAATTTGTCATAAACGAAATAGGCTCATGGAAATCTGAATCGTCGAAAACTGTGCCGTCGAGCAGATATCCCTTATACTTAACCTTTACAGCTTTGCCTTTGCCAATCTTGTTTCCAGCAGCATCTTTCAAAATCTTGTATCTGATTCCGCTATCCATAATTGTATAATCGCCGTAATTTTCATCAAGCTGTTTGTTCATTGCGGCTTTTGCTGCCTCAGCTTCTGCTGCCAGGCGAGTCTGAATATCTTTGTTAAGGCGGTCAAAATCAGCCTGTGTTGCAGTGAAAGCTTTTGCTTCTGCACCCTGACGGATAATCGTTACCTTTTTCATAACTTCGCCCTGACGGAGATTGTTTACAATTTTCTGTCCGTCTACAACCCTACCGAAAATCGTATGCTTGCCGTCAAGCCATGGAGTAGCTGTAATTGTGATGAAGAACTGGCTTCCGTTTGTGCCAGGGCCGGCATTTGCCATAGCAAGAACGCCGCCTTTAGAAAACTTCAAAGAAGGAACAATTTCATCCGGGAAACGGTAGCCTGGACCGCCTGTGCCGTTGCCTTTCGGGTCACCGCCCTGAATCATAAAATCCTGGCCGTCGCCGTTAGCAACACTGATTACACGGTGAAACTTCAAGCCGTTGTAGAAAGGCTTTTTGTTTGCAGCAGTCAAAGTACCTTCTGCAAGGCCTACAAAGTTTGTTACAGTAAGCGGTGTTTCCTTATAGAAAAGCTCAAGGAGAATATCTCCTTTTGATGTTTCAATAACGGCAAAAAGACCGTCCTGTCCTTTGATTTTATCCAATGTTTTACTCATAGGGGCGCATCCTCCAACACTTATTAATGCACACAAAAAAATTATAGCAATTGCAATTTTTTTCATTCTTTCCTCCTAACGGATTAATTCAATCCCTTTAGATTTTTTTCATCAATTTTGTCAAACACCGTCAGAAGCCATGAAAACATAGCTTCGGCACGTGCTGCAAAAGACTTTGTCATCTTGTTTTCAATAATCGAAACCGAAATTACATCAACTTTTATTAAAGTGTAGGTCAAATAATAATCGCCCAAATCATATAAAAGAATTGAAGTCATCATATTTTCAGGCTTAATTATCTTAATACCTGCAAAAGTCAGGTTATCTACATTTGTAATGCGGATTAAAAGCTCATTGTCACGCTGAAAATATGTATATTTGTACAAAAATTTGCCGAATGTAGAATCTTTCTGAAGGGAATAGATAACCTGACCTTCAGGGTCTTCATCTACAGGGTCGTCGATGCGTTTTCTCTCTTCAGGGTTATTTACTGCATAAGACTCTTCATAAAGAATACGCATTTTCTTTCTGGTGTTTGAATAATACTCAACACCTTCCAAAGTAGAAAGGGCTCGGACATTTCTTGTTATTTCTTCCATGTCCTTTCCTTTTTCTGTAGCAACAGCCTTTTTTGTCAGATAGATACCTTCAAAATAGAAAACAGGCGTCTGTGTTTTTCCGCTTTCTTCCCAGTAGCTGGCTGTTTTTT
>CADBUT010000029.1 GCA_902797925.1 uncultured Spirochaetaceae bacterium | reverse complement strand
TCTTATCATGGAAAAAACGTCAGCACGCTTAAGCCGGCTGATTACCACAAGCGCATCGGTGTTGTTTTTCAGGATTATCAGATGTTTGGTGCAAGCCTTGCCGAAAACGTTGTAATGGACGATGTAAGCAAAGCCGAGCTTGAAAAGCAGTCTGCTGAAATTAAGAGCGCGCTTGATGCTGCCGGCTTTGGCGCAAAGTTTGCGAAATTGCCTGACGGGCTTTTTACGCAGGTTACCACAGAATTTGACAAAAAGGGCGTGGATTTTTCTGGCGGCGAAAGCCAGAAAGTTGCAATTTCGCGTGCCTTCTACAAAGACGCTGACATCTTGATTATGGACGAGCCTTCCAGCGCGCTTGACCCGATTGCCGAGTATGAGCTTAACAAGGCAATGGAAACAGCCGCAAAAGGCAAGACTGTGTTCTATATTTCGCACCGGCTTTCTACAACGCGCGATGCAGACCGAATTATTATGCTTGAGCGCGGCAGAATTATAGAAGAAGGCACGCACAAGCAGCTGCTCGCTAAAAACGGCAAATACGCTGAAATGTGGAACGCTCAGGCAGGCAAATATAATTAGCCTAAAGCCAGAATACACAAGCCCCGATGCCCTGCACCGGGGCTCTTTTTTTAGCGCTATACCAAAAGAATTTTTGACTATATAATTGTTTGTAATAAAACCTAAGTTATACAGGAGAGAACAATGAAAAAACTGAACAAAATCGAAAAAGCGCTTGGCATTTTTATCTTGATTTTGGCTGTGTTTTCCGCCGCCTGCACAAAGACAAAGCCGTCAGACGAAAACACAAAAACAGCAGACGTTCAGCCTGACCAGCCCGGACAAATTGAAGCACTTCCAGAAAACCAGCTTGAGCAAACTTCGCTTTCAATGGAAAAATTTGCTAAACTGCGCGAAGGGCTTTATGAAAAAGGCGGTATTGCTTTGTTTGAATCCGGAGAGATTTATGATGTGCCTGAAGAATTTGAAAAACAGTCTGTCAGAATCATTGGCGTTGAGGGTGATTATTTTCCGCCGGCTGAACCTTATAAAGAAATTTTAATAACTTTTATTATTGAAGATGAAAATCTTCATATTATGCTTCCTACAGATGTTTATGAAAAATCGCCTGAATTATATATTGAAGCAGAGCATGACGGCAAAACTTTTATTTATAAAGACAAAAAGCCCTTAAACTTTCACGAAGAAAAAAACATAGATTTAATAGGCTATCATGCTTCTGTTTATTTTACGAACCGCAATATCTGTTCAAAAAGTGATGAATGGAAATTCCGTCTTAAGAATTGCCAGAATGACGAGCTTGTAGCCGAGCAGACACTGACAAGAAAAGCTGTTGCATGCGGATATGTGGTTTATTCAGAAGAATACGAAAATCCGTTTGTAAGAAATGAAAATTGCGGTATTAAGCCTGATACACAGTATCATTTGATTTATAAGGGAAAAGGCGGTTCTTTTCCTGATGAGGGAACTATGGCTGTTTTTTCTTACGGTTATTATACAAATAGACAATTGCTTTATATTCCTTTTCTTGGGGTGAAAACAAAAACTGATAAAGACGGCATTTGTACTTTTGATTTTTCAATAAGAGAGCCCGGACAGTACAAGCTTGACTTTTACGATGTTCCGTCTGGAAAAATAACATACACGTCATTTTTTGATTTTATCAATGTTTCAAACTTAAATGAAATAGAATATGTTGAAACTGCCGGTACAGAATGGAAGGTGAATTCTCCTGAAGGTCTCAGGCTTAGAGATTCGCCATGGGGCGAAAAAGTCGGGCTTCTGCAGGACGGAACTGAATTAATTCAGACAGAAAATGCACATTATCCGTTCTATGATTTTATTGACGTACATCATGGCTTTTGGATTCCAGTACGGCAAAAAAATCCGCCGGAAACTTCTGGTGTTCAGGAAAAGCCTGAAATTTTCTGCGATAGCGGAGAACAAACTGAAGGCTGGGTATTTTCCGGCTTTTTAACAAAATAAGCTCTGCACTGCCGGTTGTGCTACAGGTTTGCGCGCCTTTCGGCATCAAGTTTAATCCATTCTTCAAGAGAAAGAGGCTTATAGTCACTGAACATGCAGAAGCAGTTAATCATCTGGCAGGGAATAGGGCTGGTAATGCCTTTTGCATTTGTTACAACTGTCTGGCGGGTAATTTTCTGGAATTCATTTACAAGCTTTTCGTCGGGACTGTTATGAACATGGCCGTAGAGCATATAAGTGCGCGGGCTCCCGTCTGATTTGCGTGTGTGCTGGTGGTTATAGCAGAAAGTGGGGTAGTGGCTTAAAATTACTGTGCTGCCGTGGTCGTCAAGCTCGGCATAGGGCTTAATCCATTCAAAGCGGTCAAAGTCTATGCCTTTTGTGTTTAGCCATTCTTTGTCGTGGTTTCCTTCTATGAGGCAGATTTTTCCGTTCAGACGGCGCAGAATTGCATTAACTTCAGGCGGCTTTTTGCTGCCTATAAAGTCACCAATAACAATTACAATGTCACCGCCCTGCACTTTGGAGTTCCATTGAGAAATCATGTAGCTGTTCATTGCTTCTGCAGACTCAAAGCCCCGCATATCAAGCGAGGTGTTGAGCTGACTGTGGTAAAAGTGCAGGTCTGAAATGTATAGCTTCATTAATCCGCCATCGGCTTTATTTCTTTGTCGTAGGTTCCTTTAAGCAGGATGCAGCAAACAACCAGAGAAAAGAACTCTGCAATCGGGAAAGACCACCAGATGTTGTCGATGTTTTCTGTAAGCGACAAAAGCCATGCTGCAGGCAAAAGGAAAATCAGCTGGCGGGCAAAGCTTATGACCATAGACTGAATACCTTTTCCAAGAGCCTGGAAAACAGAACTCAAAAT
>CADBUT010000028.1 GCA_902797925.1 uncultured Spirochaetaceae bacterium | reverse complement strand
TTTTTAAGGAAACAAAAATGAACAAAAAACCAGTTACTCTTATTACGGGCTACTTAGGCTCCGGGAAGACAACACTTTTAAACGAAATTCTCCGCCAGGAAAAGCGGAAAGTCGCGCTTATTGTAAATGACATGGGCAGCATCAACATTGATGCCGCAATTATCAAGAAAAACGGTTCGGCTGTGGCACAATGCGAAATGTACGAGATGCAGAACGGCTGCATCTGCTGCACTTTGCGCGAAGAATTCATCAGGCAGGTGGAAAAAATCTCTGAAAATGAATCTATCGAAACTGTATTTGTCGAAGCTTCCGGCATCAGTGATCCAGGCGCAATTGCGGCTTCTTTTCTTGCTTTTGAAGACGAAAACCCTGATACGAATGTGTATCTTTCGAATATTGTCACCGTCGTTGATGCAGACCGCATTTACCGCGAATTCATGACCGACCTTCAGAATTATGACGAAAAAGATGCGAACAATCTTGCTTCAAATGACATAACAACTCTGATTGTTGATCAGATTGAGTTCTGCAATACGATTGTTCTGAACAAGCTTGACCTGCTGAACGAAGAGCAGATTGGACAGGTAATTAAAATTATTACTGATTTTCAGCCGAAAGCAGAAATTATAAGAACCGTTCACGGAAAGGTTGACATTGACTGCATAACTTCAACTGAAAAATTCAACTATGAAATGGTAGATTCTTCTTCTGCAATTCAAAAGGCCATCAATTCGCTTGGCGATTCAAAGCGCGGCTTTACAGATGAATACGGAATTTCAAGCTTCGCTTATGAATACAAAAAGCCGTTTGACGAGGAAAAATTCATGAACTTTATAAATGAAGATTTCCCCAAGGAGCTGATACGCGCGAAAGGCTACATCTGGTTTAAAAGCCGCCCGGAAGACGTGCTTCTGTTTGAACAGGCTGGGCGGAATTCTTCTGTAATGGCAATTGCATACTGGATTGCCGCGCTTGACGAAAGCACAAGGAAAGAGTGCCTTGAAAATGATGAAGAGCTTAGGAATAACTGGGACCCTGAATACGGCGACCGCGTAAATCAGATTGTATTCATCGGAAAAAACTACGACAAGCAGAAAATCCTTTCAAGGCTTGAGCAGTGCCTCGCCTCTTAAGGGAAGAAACTCAATTTTTTATAGAAAAGGAAAAACACATGAAAAAGACTATTCAAATAATTCTTATGGCGGCAATGATGCTTGCCGCATCGGCAGTTTTTGCAGCTTCAAAAAAATCAATCGTCTGCACTACATATCCGGAATATGACTGGGTGCTGAACATTCTTGGAAAGAATGCATCAAGCTTTGAAGTTACGCTGCTTCAAGACAAGGGCACGGACTTGCACAGCTATCAGCCGAGCGTGCAAGACCTTGCAAAAATTTCAACATGCGATGTGTTCGTCTATGTAGGCGGCGAAAGCGACGGCTGGGTTGAAGACGCGCTCAAGAATGTACGCAACAAGAATATGGTCGTCATCAACATGATGGAAGTGCTTGGCGATGCAGTGCGCGAAGAAGAAATTGTAGAAGGCATGCAAACCGAAGATGAACACGAACACGGACACGAACACCACCACGAAGGCGAGGCACACGAGCACCATGACGGCGATGAAGAAGAAACTGAATACGATGAGCATGTCTGGCTTTCTTTGAAGAATGCCGCCGCAATCACACAAGCTATTTCAGATGCTGTGCAGAAGCTTGACAGCAAGAACGCTGGTGCTTACAAAGCAAACACAGAAGCTTATCTTGGTCAGCTTGCCGCCCTTGACAGCGAATACGAAAAAGCTGTTGCACAATCAAAAGCAAAGACGCTTGTGTTCGGCGACCGCTTTCCGTTCCGCTATCTTGTAGATGATTACGGGCTGAAATATTATGCGGCTTTTGCAGGCTGCAGCGCAGAATCAGAGGCAAGCTTTGAGACTGTAGTTTTTCTTGCAAAAAAGCTTGATGAGCTGGGGCTTGGTTCAGTGCTTACAATCGAAAAATCAGACAAGAAAATCGCAAAGACCGTAATTTCTGCC
>CADBUT010000027.1 GCA_902797925.1 uncultured Spirochaetaceae bacterium | reverse complement strand
TCCAAGTCCGCAATTTAAAGCTTCCCTTTCGTTCTCAGAGGGAATAATGCACCATTTTATGCCCTGCTCACGGGCGGTAGAAACGGCAGCATTTATTCCCCTGACAGGGCGCACATTTCCGGAAAGATCAAGCTCTCCCATCACAAGACAATCTTCGCCGCCGTCAAAACTGTTTTTAGCAGCAAGAACCGCCAGTGCAATTGCAAGATCAAAGCCTGCACCTTCTTTTTTTACGTCAGCAGGCGAAAGGCTTATAAGCACCCTGTCCTGCGGAAAATCAAACCCGCAGTTACGGATAGCTGTCCGCATTCTTTCGCGCGATTCTTTGACAGCACCGTCTGCAAGTCCCACGACATCAACAGACGGAATGCCCCGGCGTAAATCAACTTCGACATTAACCATAGCCCCTTCGTACCCAAAGGGTGAAAAACTAAATATGTTCATGCCTTTAATATCAGAAAAAAGTTATTTTTTTTGTGTGTTTCGGAGGAAATTTTTGATTTTTTTTAAAAAATTTTATGTAAATCTTAATTTAGTAAGTTATTCTTCGTCTGCCAGAGAAAGATAAGCCAGGACTGCAAGCTCAGGACGGTACTCAAAATGCATGGTGTCGTACTCGTCCCAAGTGCCGCCCCAGACAAAGCCATATTTTTCAAAGATTTTGATTACCGGCTCAGGCGGCAGCCACAAGCTTGTCTGCGGCACGAGCATCCATTTGCTGTTCCAAGTGCGCACCCATTCCCAATAAGTCGGTTTCTTGTTGCCTTTTACAGCAATGTCTATAGCAAGACCGTAACTATGGTAGCTTCTTCTGCCGGCAGTACCGTCAATGGTGCGCCAGTTGTAGCAGCCTATTTCTGAAATGTCGGCAATAAATTTGGCAACCTCTTTGTTAGTTTTTGCGGCCGCCTTAATTTCGCTGTCAATTTTTTCAAAAAAAGGAATAACCATTTTGTGGGCGTTAAGTCTTCGCCCAAGAAAATTCATCGAGCGGATGTTCCGTTCAGTTACAATGCGGTCATTCGTCTTAAGCAGAAACTGCGTGAAAGTGTTGTCAACAGGCTTTTCGGCCGCAAGAGCGGCTTTTGTACCTTTCTTCATAAGTTCCGCAATGTCATCTTGAGAATAAGATTTCGGGTTGCGCGGCTTGCCGGTGTTCGGGTAGATTATCTGCTTGCCGTAGTTTTCGGCTTCTACGCGCTTACTGAATGGCAAAAGCCTGCCGTCTGCCCAGGCAAAAATCATGCCGTCAAGCTCAATGCACCAGTCGTCCTCTTTTTCGTAGATTTTCATCTTTTTATCCGGGTACGCAAGCCTGTATGATTCAAGCACGATTGCGCCGAACGGCAGCAAATCTCTGTCAGGCAGCTCAAGCTGGCCAGAATAAGCTTCAAAAGGAATCGTGTGCCGCTCTTCGTAATGCTTTTCGATAAAATCTGCTATCTGCTGCGTGCCTGTCACTTCAGGTAATGCAAAATTGAGAGCTTTTTCGGCCTTTTCTTTCTGGGTTTCTTCCGCGTCTTTTTCTTCTATCTGAATAATGCCTTTTTCGGCAGCTTCTGCTTCTGCATCAGTTATGCTGCTTTCAATCAGCGCAATTATTTCTTTTCTGGAAAGCTGTTTCTCTTCCGAAGCATCTTCGGTTTCCGGGAAGGCTTCTACCGACGAATCTTTATCTGAAACACATGAAGTTATTGCAATGCATATATATAAACATAAAAGCAGATTTAGAAATTTTTGCATAATCTTTTAATTATCGTCAAAAATGCGAATTCTCAACATCGCGAGCAATCGGGTTATGGCCGATGATGATGAGTTTTGTAAAATCTGCAAGAATTTTTGTGATTAGGTACAGGAATTTGCATTCTGATTCAATATATTATAATATGAAATACAACAAGAAATTTTTAAGCGAAGATGAATATCTCGCACAGATGGAACAGGGTGCGCTGCTCAATCCGCGTATAGATTCAACGTTCAAGGCATTGTTCACACAGCCGACGGAGGAATCGCGGAATGCGCTGCACTCTTTTTTGGAAGCTGCCACCGAGCGCAAAATTAAGTCAGTGGAACTTACGGCAAATGAAGCGCCGATAGCATTTGAAAAGCAGCGCGGTGTGAGCTATGATATTCTATGCATCTTTGATGACGGGCAGCCTGCAAACATTGAGATGATGGCTTTTAATCAATTCTATGATTATGGCAAACGAGCCGAGTATCAGGTTTCACGGCTTGAAACAACTTATCTCAAGAAAGGCGACTCTTGGGAGAAAGCTCCGAAGGTGTATCAGATTACGGTACTTGATTTTGTGTTTGATAAAATAAGCACTGAACCTGTAAGCCGCTACGCGATGCGCACAACTGACAACCGTGAGCTTTCGAATACGCTCAATGTGATTTTTATTGAGCTGCCCAAGGTTATAAAGCTTGAGAGCAGCATTGAAAAGAATTCGTCTTTGGAAAACTGGGCAATATTCTTGAAAGAAGCTGATAATCCCAAGAAAACACGGATTATTCAGAAATTGACCGAAACGGAGGCAGGACTTATGAACGCGAAACAATCACTTTCTTCAATAAGTGCAAATCAAGATTTGTGGGTTCAACAATTCCGACAAGAAATGTTTGAGCGCGATTACCGT
>CADBUT010000026.1 GCA_902797925.1 uncultured Spirochaetaceae bacterium | reverse complement strand
GCAAATCCTGCTGCCTTAAGCGAAGCACGGATTTGGGCAGCATCAAATAAAGCTTCTGTAGAATCAACACCTGCAAGCGATGCAACCAAAGTCTGAACTGACGGGCTCAGTTTTGTCTGCATTGCCACAGCCCCGGATTTATCTGTACGTGTTTCCAAAGAAACTGAAGTAGTACAGCTTGTAAAAATGACACAAAGCAGAAGCACCGTACACAATGAAAATGCAGTACGATGCTTATTTTTAATATTAATAAACAACATATTAATATATAAAACCATCTGTCGAAATAGTTACATCCGGAAATGAAAGAATTGAACGGTAGCTTGTGTCTGCAACTTTCAAAGCTTCTTTGCTTGCTTGAGTTGCTTCGTTGGCAGCAGCTTTTGCTTCTTGTGCAGCGGCTGTAGCTTCTCTGGCGGCAGCAGTTGCCTCTCTTGCAGCAGCGGCAGCTTCTTTTGCGGCCTGTGTTGTTTCCTGCATTGCCAAATTCTGCTGATTCTGCGCATTAATCTGTGCAGCCTGGTTTGCCTGCATCTGGGCTTGCGCCTGTGCAAGTGCCTGTGCTTGAGCTTCAGCTTGTGCCTGTGCATAAGCTTGAGCCTGCGCGTCAGCCTGTGCTTTTGCGTAAGCGGCGGCCTGAGCTTCAGCCTGAGCCTGGGCTTCTTGTGCTGCCTTCAGCTGTGCCTGAGCTTCTGCAAGTGCCCTTGCCTGTTCTTCAGCCTGAGCTTGAGCCTGTGCAAGCGCTGCTTCCTGTGCGGCAAGCTGCTCTTTCTGCTTCTGGGCTGCAATTTCTTCAGCAGACGGGCCGGCACTGATTGTGCCCGGCACTGGAATTGCTGTAAATACTTCGCCCTGATTTTCAGTTCCAGCCGGAACTGCTTCAACCTGAACAAAGCCTTCATCAACAGGTTCCGGCTCAACAGGCTTCTTTTCTTCAACAACTGCAACGGCAACCGGAAGCTCTTCGACTTCTGCCTTTACCGGTGTTTCAACCTGAACAACTTCAGCTTCCTCTTTTTGGGGAAACACCTTGCCTATCTTCTCCGGATGGGTTGCTACAGGCAGGAATTTACCGCAGCCTACAAAAGTTGTGTTCCAATATGAGTCGCTCATTTTTGAGATGATTACGCCAGTTTTCGGGCCGTCGCTGGCAGCATGAATAAATTCGTCATCACCAAGATAGACAGCAGCATGATTTACAGTATTTGCTGCCTTGAAAAACAGAAAATCACCAGGCTGCAACTGGTCTTTTTCAAGCCGTTCTGTCGCGTTATACAAGTCTTCGGCACGGCGCGGCAGTTTTATGCCCAAAGACTGCTTTGCTGAAGTAAAGATAAAGCCGGAACAGTCCATTCCAGTTTTAGAAATTCCACCATATTTATAAGGTGTTCCTAAGTATTGTTTACATTGTTCAAGAAACAGTGTTCTCTGTTCTTCAGGTGTCAATTCCTGAGCACAGACAAAGGAAAACATTGTGCATATCAAAATACACAATGCAAGCAGTTTTTTCATTGTCTTTCCTCCATGAAATACCAATTTTTTGCATAACAAGCTTTTTTGTTCACATAAAGTGAATCAATGAAAGTCGTCCATGACATAGAAAGCCCTTACACAAACAGATTCTCAATAAATATTGAGTTATCAGACCTGTCCGCAAACTCGATAGTTTCCGCACACGTCTATTATAGCTCTATAATTCAATATTTACAAAAACCCTTTTTAGTATCGGCACATATGCAAATTTCACATACCTCACAAGTAAAAAAACAGCAAAATACTTTTTTATTCAATTTTTTGCTTTTTTCTGCAACCTGAACTATCATTTATGTGTCGATATAAATGCGGAATTCTCTGCAAAAAAAGGATTTATCATGAGCAAAATACAAAAACGTCCGCTGCCTTGGGCAGCAATTGAGCCATGGCGCGGAAAAATCTTTAAAGGCGAGTGGCCGACACTTGCCGAACTTATTACAATAAGTGCTGAGCGTTTTGCTGAAAGACCATGTTTTACAGACTTTGACCCGGACAGAAGAACTTATACTTATGCCCAGGTCATGGAAAAAATCCAGCAGCTTGTGCAATGGCTTTGCAGCGCAGGCATCAAGAAAGGTGACTGCATCGCTGTTTCAGGCAAAAATTCGCCGGAATGGGGCGTTGTATATTTGGCAGCCGGTTTTGTCGGCGCAATCATCGTTCCAATAGATTATGCTTTGCATGAAAAAGAAGTTGTAAACCTTCTTAATACGGCAAAGCCAAAGCTGTTTTTCGTAGACGAAGAAAAGTACAAATACTTTTCAGAAAATCCTTGCGGTGCAAAAATCTATTCGCTTACACCGAAAATTCCAGAAACCTATGTTTTCAACCTTAAAACAGATTCTGCCTTTACGCCTGAACCGGCAGCCGAAAACGACACGGCGGCCTTGCTTTTTACTTCGGGCACAACCGGCAATCCGAAAGGCGTAATGCTTTCGCACAAAAATCTTACGGCAGACTGCTTTATTGCGCAGACAAACCTGCTGATTCTTGAAACTGACGTATTCTACGCGCTTCTGCCGATTCATCACGCTTACACAATGCAGGCCGCCTTCATCAACCCGCTTTCTGTCGGTGCAGAAATTGTCTTCGGCAAGACAATGGCCGTTTCCCGCATGTTGAAAGAACTCCGCGAAGGAAAGATTACGCTTATTCTTGGCGTTCCTCTTCTTTTCAACAAGCTTCTTGCCGGTATAATGAAAGGCATACGCGCAAAAGGCGTTGTCGTATACGGCCTTATGAAATGCCTTATGGGGCTTTCATACATCATCAAGAAAATTACCGGCAAAAACCCTGGCAAAAAGCTTTTCAAGGCCGTGCTTGAAAAAGCAAGCATAAGCACTTTGCGCGTGGCAATCTGTGGTGGCGGCCCGCTTGCAGCAAGCGTATTCAAGACTTATCAGGAACTCGGCATAGACTTTATTCAGGGTTACGGCCTTACAGAAACGTCTCCGATTATTGCGCTCAATCCGAAAGAGCATTTCAAGATTGAAAGCGTCGGCCGCGATTTTTCACCTCACATGGAAATGAAAATTATCGACCAGGACGAAAAAGGCATTGGCGAAGTAGCTGTTAAAGGCCCGATGGTTATGCAGGGCTACTACAACATGCCGGAAGAAACCGCCGCAATGTTTACTGAAGACGGCTTCTTGAAGACCGGCGACTTAGGCTGGATGGACAGCGAGCATTATCTTTATCTTTGCGGAAGGGCGAAAAACCTTATAGTTACTGCCGGCGGCAAGAACGTTTATCCTGAAGAAATCGAAAATGCGTTCCAGCTTTACTTCAACGACATCAACCAGATTACGGTTGTTGGCTACGAAAAAGAAGCCGGTTCAAAATCAGAAGAAATTGAAGCGCAGATTTACCCGGCCGACGAGCTTCTTAAAAAGCTTGGCGTTCAGAGAGGCGATGCAGCAGCACAGGATGCAATCTACAATGCAATTTCTGACATTGTTGAAAAGGTCAACAAGACCTTGCAGCCTTACGCGCGCATTTCTAAGATAACCATTCTTGACGAGCCGCTCGAAATGACAACGACACAAAAAGTTAAGCGCAAGTACAATAAGTAAAGCGTTTTTCATAAGCTAAAAAGGCTGCTCTGATGCGATGAACATCAGCGCAGCCTTTTTTTTCACGCGGAAGATTTAACAGCTGTTTATGGCAAAGCTGTTAATCAGCTTTACCATTGCGGAATTCTTGAGCAAATGCCTGTGCCGGTACAGGCCGCCCTAAAAGGAAGCCCTGAACTTCGTGGCAGCCCAAATTTGTAAGCATATTAAGCTGGCTTTCAGTTTCAACGCCTTCTGCAAGAATCTGCATATTAAGCGTGTCCGCAAGCTGAATAATCGAAGAAAGTATCTTTTTGCCGATTAAATCTTTTTCAGCTTTATAAACAAAAGCTTTGTCTATTTTGAGCACGTCTGCCTTAATGTCGCGCAGCAAAACCAGAGAAGAATAGCCTGAACCAAAATCGTCAATCGCAACTCTTATACCGTATTCGTGCAGATTTGCGATAAGGGTGTTAAGCACGGCAGCATTGTCATACATAATTGTTTCTGTAATCTCAACTTCGATTAATTCAGGCGGCAGATTGTACTTTTCAATTGTCGTCGTTATTACGTTGAAATAAATCGGGTTGAGCAGCAGCAGCTTCGACTGGTTTACAGAAATAGGTACAGGTTCAATGCCAAAATCAATCCAGTGACGCAGAAGCTGGCACGTACATTCCATCATGTATAGGTCAAGCTGTACAATAAAGCCGGTTTTCTCAAATACAGGGATAAATTCGTCCGGATATCTGTGGTCAGCGCCTGTGTTTTCCCATCTTACAAGAGCTTCTGCACCGACAAGTCTCTTTGAAACAAGCTCATATTTCGGCTGTAGATGCATCTGGAATTCAAGGTTCTCAAACGCCTCGTGCATCGTGTTCTCTATCATTTTTTGTCTGATTGCGCTCTGTCTCAAATTTTCCTGATAGAAGTAGCTTGGCATACCCTCTTTTTTGGCGCAATTATGAACATGATTAGCCCTTTCAAATATCGCGGTAACTTTCATCTTGCTTTCTTCCAGACGGTAGAAGCCCACCGTAAAGGTTATGTGATACGGCTTTTTGTTCTTTTCGAGCATCGCATTGAAAGAATCTGTAAAAATATCGCGCCTTGTAAGCAGCTCGTCTTCTGTACCCACAAAATCAGTGATTATATAGAAGGTGTCTGTAGTTGCACGGCACACAAGCCCTGAAGGAATATAGCTTCCGAGCATTTTGTAAACAAGCTTAAGCAGATTGTTACCTTCGTCAAAGCCGTACAAATCATTGAAGATGCGGAAATCGTTGATGTCAAGGCAAACAGCAAGCAGCGCGTCTGACTTATGATAGTTGATGTATTTTTCAGCATCATCAAGAAATTTCTGGTAGCTTATGCCCTGCGTTACAGGGTCTGAAAAAGCATAAGCCTTAAGCTGATTGAGATGCGTCGTATAAATCAGCACCATAACCATAATGAGTATTGAAAAAGCAAGGAAATTGGCGAGAGAAGCAAAAATAATCCATAAATTCAGTTTGGAATAACGCTCAAAAGCTTTCCGTTCCGGAATCACCGAAACAAGCTGCCATTTGTTTTGCGAAATATTATCAAAATATGCAAAATAATTTTCCTTGCATATTTTGAATACCTGCTTTATGCCGTCACTGATATTTGCCGTCTTCAGATAAGCAAGCAGCTTGTCTTTGCCGTCTATGTCTTCAGAAAAAGCTATGATGTTCTGATGTTCGTCGAGCAAAAACGAATAAACATTTCCGGCAACGTTCTGAAAAAGCTTTTCGTTTGTTGTTGCCTGAATGTTTGTTCCGCCGAGTATT
>CADBUT010000025.1 GCA_902797925.1 uncultured Spirochaetaceae bacterium | reverse complement strand
TTGAATATGTTTCCGCAAATATTGTCGAATATATGTTCTCTGCAAAGCGGAACATCACCGTTAATCAATATACTCATATCCCGGCGGATATGCCAGCAGGGATTTCGGTGAACAGGTGTTAAATCTGCAACTTTGCGCTGTACAAGCCTGTCTGCAAATGAATCGTATTTCTGGATTATCGCCTTGCCGCACTTCTCCTTCCAATAGCGGTAAAATGCCTCCATGTGAAGCTCGTTTTCCTGCATGCGCAAAAACTGCGGATAAACCGCATCGGGGAAAAGCGGCAGAAGTATTTCTACAGCCTGCACAGCCTTTGCAAAGCCGTTGCTGCCATGCAGAGCCTGATACATGCTCTCGTCAGCCGAGTCTATGTCAACAATCCAGTTTACTGGCTTCTGGCCGTTTTTGCGCGGACTTGCAGCCGCTACAACTTTGGCGGTTTTCTCTGCTGTTTCAGGTGTTAAATCCTCGCCTGTAGTTTCTATAAGTACAGAAAGTCCCGGCTTTTCAAGGACAGTCTCAATAAGTTTTACCAAATCTTTATGGCGAAGTGCTTCTCCCCAAAGAGAAAGCGAAATGACAGCATCATCTGAAAAGTCAGAGATTTTATCAACAATTTCTTTGAATTTTTCAACAGGCATCAGCCCGCAAGACTTTGCGGCACTTATACTGAACCTGTCTTCATAAGCTTTTGGATACGGACAGAATGTACATGTGCCTTTGCAGGCAGACGCTATTTGAACTGAATAAAATGAAGGCAAAGTTCTAAGAACTTCAGCTGATGATTCAATTATAGAACAGATATCTTTGTCTGATTTTTGCAGAAGCTGATAAAGACGCCCGCATTGAAGTGAATCTCTTTTTGTTCCGCAGTAAAGACTTACGCGGAGGCTCCGCAAGTCTTTTGGCGCGATTTCTGTCTCAATTTCAAAAGCATTTATATCGATTTTAAGCACGTCAAAAATGCTCGTTCTTGTAACAGGCGAATCGTTGTCTTTTGCAAGCCCGGCAAGAATATTCGCCGTATCATGGTGAATAATTTCTGGCGCAAGACCGGCCGGATAGCCGTCTGCAAAGCAATATTCTGCGCCATATTTTTTAAAAGTCTCAAGCAAGTTTGCTGTTATTTCATCGCTATAAAAAGGCGCATCTATAAAGCCGTAAACAATTGCATCAAAGCCGGAAGAAATTTCAGCTATAGTTTTAAGCAAAAGCGAAACAGTCCATTTTTCTTGTACAATATGCTTGAACGAGAGCTTTTCTGCTGATAAACTATTTAACGGTGTCTGATTCTGCAAAGAAAGAACTGCGACAGTGTCTGCACCCGGAACTTTTTCAGCCCAGCTCAAAGCACGTTCTGATGCAGATTTTCCGTCAAAAACCGGAGCAAATGCATATTCGCCTGCGGTTCCGGCAAAAAGGATAACAATTGTTTTCATATGTTTCAGTATCGGCACATAAATAAAAGGATTAAATAGTGACAGAACTTTTTCCTAAAGATACAACATTTTCTGTTTCTGAACTGACCGCATATATAAAGACTTCGTTAGAGGCTTGTTTTCAGTCAATAATTATTGAAGGTGAAATCTCCAATTTTAAACCGTCAAGCAGCGGCCATTATTATTTCACCTTAAAAGACGAAGCTGCTTCAATTTCGGCGGTTCTTTTTAAGGGAAAAGCACGTTATCTTGATTTTATACCGAAAGACGGAATGACTGTGCGCGTAAAAGGCTCTATTACTGTTTATGCACAGCGCGGCGCATATCAGATTGTCGTAGACACAATGGAACAGGCCGGTACAGGTGATATTCTTAAAGCAATAGAGGAACTTAAACGCAAGCTTGCAGCCGAAGGGCTTTTTGACCAGGCTAAAAAACGCCCGCTTCCAAGATTTCCGAGGACTATCGGCGTAATAACAAGCCCGAACGGCGCCGCGCTTCAAGACATTCTGAACATTACGCAGCGCAGAAACAATTCCATTTCGATTGTGATTCTTCCTTGCATTGTGCAGGGCAATGATGCACCGCCAACAATAATCAGGCAGATTGAAGCGGCAAACAAATTCGACATTGCAGACGTGCTTATAGTAGGGCGCGGCGGCGGCTCTCTTGAAGATTTGCTGCCCTTCTCTGACGAAGGCGTTGTAAGAGCTGTAGCTGCATCAAGAATTCCTATTGTAAGCGCAGTCGGCCACGAAATAGACACAGCTTTGAGCGATTATGCCGCAGACTTGCGCGCACCTACACCTTCTGCCGCCGCAGAGCTTGTCACTCCTCTTAAAGAGGACACATACGAGTTTTTGCAGAACAGCACAGCAGAAATGTATGAGCTTTTGATGAACAGAATTGCACATGGAAGGCTTCTGCTTCAAAGCTTTTCGCTTGAGGCAATGGAACTTCATCTGCGTAAAATGCTCTCGCCACTGGTTCAGCGTTTTGACAGCGCAAGAGATACTTTATGCGGTGAAATGAAAACCCGTATAGCAGAGGCACAGAACAGGCTTGTTCTTGCAGAACACAAACTTGAAAGCGCAAATCCGCAGAAAATTCTCGATAGAGGCTTTGCAATTGTGCGTGACAAAAAAACTGGAAAAATTATCAGAAATGCTGAAGAAGTTTCAGCAAATACTGTTTTGGCAATTCGGCTTGCAAAAGGCTCTGTAGAAGCAGTGCCTTCCGGCAAATGAAAACTGGAGAAAATATGAACACAATCGAAGAAAGACTTGAAAAACTTGAGAAACTTTCAGATTCAATTAAAGACAGCGACTTGGGCATTGAAGAAGCAATGGCTTTGTTCGATGAAGGAATAAAACTCGTGCGCGGCATAGAAAAAGACCTTGACGCAATGGAAGGTAAGATTCAAATGCTTATAAACCAGCCCGACAGCAGCGAAGAAACTGAAAATACCGGTGCTTCAAAAAGCAGGAACAAGACAAAAAAGGCAAATTCTGCAAAACCAGAGCTTGAGCTTTTCAACTTTGAGCCGAAACAGGTGAACAATGAATAACCCTAAACCGATTCAGCGGCTGCCGCAGGATACGGCAAGAAAAATTGCGGCAGGCGAAGTTATAGACAGACCGGCGGCAATTGTGCGTGAACTTATGGACAACGCCATTGACGCAAACGCAAAATTTGTGACGGTTGAAATCGAAGAAGGCGGCATCGCCAAAATCCGCGTGCGCGACGACGGCTTCGGCATGACAAAAGATGACCTTGCAGCCTGCGCCTACCCGCACGCGACAAGCAAAATTGTCACAGACGAAGATTTGCTCAGCCTTAATACGCTGGGCTTCCGCGGCGAAGCTTTGGCTTCAATTGCCGCCGTCTCTCGGCTTGAGATTACATCAATAAGACAGGGCGAAATTGCGCACAAACTTGAAGCCTTCGGCACAAGTGAACACAAGGTTGCACCTACGCAATGGAATAAAGGCACAGTTGTTGAATCCACTCAGCTTTTCGAGAATTTCCCGGCAAGGCGCGTTTTTCTTAAAAAGCCGCAGGCAGAAGCAAAACTCTGCAAGCAGTCTTTTATAGAAAAAGCTATGGCATGGACAGCTGTCGGCTTTAAGTTTATTCAAGACGGCAAAGTGAAGTTTGACTTTCAGCCGGATGAAACAAAGGCAGAACGTTTTGTGCACGCTCTTGAACTTGAAGAGCCTGTAAGCTTTTTCCACGAAGTTTCAGTTCAAGACAGGCAGCAGGGTTTTGAGTTTACGCTTGTTTTGGGTGACGCTGAAATCAGGCGAAGCGACAAGCGCAACATCTACATTTTTGTAAACGGCAGACGGATTTGGGAATACGGTCTGATTCAGGCTATTGAATACGGCGGTCAGGGCTATTTTCCAAACGGAACATACCCGGTTGCGGCGCTTTTTCTCAACGTAGATTCAAAGCTGGTTGACTTTAACATTCACCCGGCAAAAAAAGAAGTGCGCTTCAAGGATCTGTCGCCAATTCATCATGCTATAAGCAGTGCTGTGCGCAATTTCTACAAAGACTCTTCGATTGCCGGGCTTGTAAAAGAAGCTTCGGGCTTTAATGAAGACAAAGACGCGCCATCTTTTGAAGACAATGAAAGCTTTTTTGCAAAGCCTGAAAGGCCGGCATTTAGAAGCAGTTACTCTGAACGGCCGGCGCAGAGCTTTTCAGAGCATTTCAAGCAGTATGCAAGCCCGTCATTTCAGGCTTCTTCTTTTGAGCCAAGACAGGCTGTTCGGCCTAGCCAGACAAACCTGGCGGGCCAACCGCGAGAGCCAAGTTATTACGCTGAAAAAGCTTATGCATTGCCGCAAGAAGCGGCGGAAAGCGTGTTTCAGCCTGAACATTTTGAGCCGGCCGTTGCGCAGCATGAGCCTGAATACAGCGGAAGCAGCTTCCGCTATTTAGGCACAGCGCTCGGCGTATTTCTGCTTGTTGAAATGAATGATGTGCTCTATTTTATTGACCAGCATGCGGCTCACGAGCGCATTCTGTTCAATCAGTTTATGAAAAGCATAGGCTCAAAGCAGAAGCTTCTGTTTCCATATATAATTGAAACCGAAAGCGAAGCTGATGACGAATATCTTGAATCTATAAAAGGTGAGCTTGAAAAAGCCGGTTTTGAGCTTAAAAATGGTGGCGGCGGCACT
>CADBUT010000024.1 GCA_902797925.1 uncultured Spirochaetaceae bacterium | reverse complement strand
TACTTGCATCACCAGCCCAAACACCATAATCACCAAAGTTTCTTCCAGCAAAGTTATTTTTACTGGCATTGTCATTTCTACCAGTAACTTTATTAATAAGACTGCTTAAACCGCTTCCGCCGCCGCCACCGCCGCAAGAAGTGAAACTAAATGCTACAAATGCTGCAAGAAGCAGAATACCTATCGTCTTTTTCATGTTCATCTCCATATTTCAAAATATCGGCACAAATTCCATTTTGACAAAAAATTTGTGCTCTGTCACTCTAATCTTTTTTTTATGATTTAGTCAAGCATTATAAGCCTGTCCGATCATTTCTCCCGTTTTCCCCGTTTTTCTGGTTCTACTTTAGGCTTCACCCCCATATAAAGAGGCTGACCTGTCGCGTCAATTGCATCGCGCCAGAGAGAACCTTCAGGGTTTACCTTGTTGCGCTGAATCGTTACAAGCCTTGTAGGAAGCAGCACGAATTTGTCATGTACAAGCCCGATTACAAGCTTAGTCTTGCCGGCCATTGCCGCATGAACGGCGTTATTGCCGAGACGTTCGCAGTAAATCGAATCAACCGCAACGGCAGGCGCTGAGCGGATCTGATAGCTCGGATCCATATATTTCAGATTGATGTGAATATTGCGCTCCTTGAAATGCTCTGAAATCTTGTCGCGCAAGAACGTGCCTATATCGCCAAGCTTAATGTTGCCCGAAGCGTCTTTTTCGCCGGTTGCCTGCAAAAGCTCCTGGCCTGCGCCTTCAGCAACAATAACAACAGCATGATTACGCTCTAAAATGCGCTGTTCAAGTTCGTTCAAGAAGCCATGCTCGCCGTACAAATCAAAAGGCACTTCCGGAATAAGGCAGAAGTTTACCTCGTGGCTGGCAAGCGCCGTTGCCGTTGCAATAAAGCCAGATTCGCGTCCCATCAATTTTACAAGACCAATGCCGTTAATCTGCGAATGTGCTTCCATGTGCGCGGCAGACACAGCTTCTGTTGCCTTAACAACAGCTGTATCAAAGCCGAATGACTTCTGAATAAACAGAAGGTCATTGTCTACAGTCTTTGGAATACCGACTACCGAGATTTTTGCGCCGCGCCTTTCAATTTCTTCTGCAATTTCAAGAGCGCCGCGCTGCGTACCGTCGCCGCCGACGATAAACAGAATGTTGATGTTCAGTCTTTCAATTGCGTCAACAATATCAATTACGCGGTTTCCTGCACCGCGGCTTGTGCCGAGGAATGAGCCGCCTGTCTTGTGGATATCGTCAACCTTGTCCGGGTCAAGCTCTATTGTGTCAAAGCCGTATTCATTCAAAAAGCCCTTGTAGCCGTAACGGATTCCGGTAATCCGGCGCACACCGTATCTGTTCCACAGACAGCGTACAACAGCACGGATTACGTCGTTCAAGCCGGGACAGAGACCGCCGCATGTACAGATTGCTGCGTGCACATGCTTCGGATTAAAGTAGATAAATTCGCGCGGACCGGCTTTAGAAATCAAATTATTGTTATAAGCGTCAGCTTCTGTTTCCAGAACATTTTCATAAACATCCAAATTGTAGCGGATATATTCGTTATCTTTTACGTAGTTTGCTATGAAATCACCGCGCTCGTTAGACAATTTAATTGGTGACGGAACTTTACATTCGCCCAATGAATCAACAGTAAAATCAAATCTTCCTTTCATGCCTGCTCCTTAATACAAGATGCTCTTCACCCAAAAAACAGAGTATACCGTTTTTATCAGATTTTCAAGCAAAAGTGTTTTGCCTTACACCAAGTTTCCTTCGGAAACTTGCGGGCGCATGTACAGGGCGCCTAATATGAAAAGTTTGAGCGGCAGAACTTCCATAGAAAGCCTTAAACATGCTATATTCTTTCTATAATGAAAAAGACACCACCGTTTACTGAAATTTATTGCGATGACTCAATAGTTGTTTTGAACAAGGCTTCGGGCATTTTAACGGCGGCTGACCGCTACGATTTGGACGCACCGAGATTGGATAAAATAGCCTCAGAAAACTACGGCAGACTTTTTGCAGTTCACAGAATAGACAAAGACACGTCTGGAGCTATTGTTTATGCGCGGACACCGGAAGCACAGCGCGCTCTTTCTATGGCTTTTGAAAAACGGCAGGTCGATAAAACATATCATGCGCTTGTACACGGCCGTCCCCTCTGGGAAGAAACAACTTCGACAATGCGGCTGCTTGTAAACGGCGATTTGCGCCACAGAACAATTGTCAACAGAATGGGCAAAGATGCCGAGACTTATTTCAGATGCATCGGTCCATGCGGCCCGTATTCTTGGATTGAAGCAAAACCCAAAACAGGCAGAACGCATCAGATACGCGCGCATCTTTCGCAGCTTGGCTTCTGCATTGTGTGCGACCCGCTTTACAGCGGCAACCAGAAGCCGGTGCGCCTTTCTGACATAAAGCGGTCATGGCGCGGCGACATTTACGAAGAAAGACCTTTGCTTTCAAGGCTCGCGCTTCACGCATGGAAGATTACGCTTAAGCATCCATTAACTGGAGAGGAAATGACTTTTACAGCCCCGTATTCAAAAGATTTGGATTCTACGCGGAAACAGCTTGCAAAATTATTCGGAACGGATCCGATTTCATGAAAAAAGTTTTTCTGCTTCTTCTGCTTATTTCAATTCTCCCCGCACTGTTTTGTGAAGGCTATAGATTTTCTATAGAACCTTTTTATGGCATAAAAAGCGGTACGCTTTATGAATACTCATTTTATGTGCAGGAAGGCAAACCTGATTACAAACTAAGCCAGTTAGAGTGGCATTTCAGACCCGCAGTGCTTATGGGCGGCACAATCTGCTCAGCTTGGGGTCCTCTTGAATTCTCAACAACAGTTCTTGGAATGAATCATATTCAAAACGGAATTCTTTATGACTGGGACTTTGAAAACTTTGACGGGAAAGCGACAAAATTTTCAGAACACAGAGCAGAACTTACAGCCAGTCTTGAAGCATCTGGAAACATAGCATTCAGGTTTGAATTTGATGAAAATTTCTCTTTAGCACCGTATGCGGGAATCAATTACAACTATATGAGCTGGGATTCATTTGACGGATACTCTCAGTATCCACAGGGTAAAGATTATTGGAACGAGAATCTTCCAAAAGATCCGGTTACAGGTAAAGTTATAAGCTACACAAACACAATGTTGTATCCAACTACCGGAATTCAAATGAAAACAAGTTTTTTCAATTTTATTTCAATTCAGGCAGGCTTTTCTGCCTCTCCATATATATATGCAAATTCTGTTGACCAGCACTGGAAAAGAGACCTTGAATTTGTTGATTCAATGCGTCAGGGCTTCGGCCTTTTCGGTGACATAAGAGTTGATGTGTCATTTCTGCGATACCACACTCTTTCGTTTTTTGCGAGCGGGCAGACAATCCAGAACGTAAAAGGCAAAAGCGAATTGCGTCAGATAAGTGTTAAAGGGCAAGGTCAGGAAAACGGCAGAAGAGGCACTGGAAACACAAATTACTCTTTCGGTTTTTCGTACAAGCTGACAATTGACTAAGCACAGCCTGTCAGACGGCAAATTTTACGCGCACGGTCTTGATGCAGCGCTGATACTGCTGCTCTACAATGAAGGTGCACACATCGGTTCTAAGCAAATCGCCGACAGAAGGCAGAACACCAAATTTTTCCAGCATCCAGCCGCCAAGTGTCTGATAATACTCGCTTTCAAGGTTGGTCTTAAAAAAGTCGTTGAAATCGTTTAAGAGCATGTCACCCGGCAGGCGCAGCTCCGTCGGGCTTATAAATTCGATTCTTTCTTCTATAGGAACAGCTTTTTTGTCGTATTCGTCTGCAAGGCGGCCGAACACAGCAGAAAGCAGGTCATCCATCGTAATTATACCGGCGTTGCAGCCGTTTTCGTCAACCGCAATTGCAAAGCTCTGCTTTTCACTTATAAAAAATTCAAGCATTTCTGTTGCAGTTTTCGTTTCGGGCACATAGCAGACAGGGCGCATTATATCTTTTATGCTGAAATTTTCGCCTTTGTTCTTGGCGTAAAGCACGTCTTTGTAATGCACATAGCCTAAAACCGAATTAAAGTCGCCGTCAAAGACGGGCAGCCGCGAAAAGCCAGAATCTTTTAAAAGCGCGACAGCCTCTTTGTAAGAAGCGTCAACGCTTACAGCCTTTACAAGCAGTCGGTTTACCATAATTGAATGAACATGAAGGTCTGTGAACTCGAAAATCTTGTTCATCATCTCTTTTTCGCCCGCTTCAAGCGTGCCTTCCT
>CADBUT010000023.1 GCA_902797925.1 uncultured Spirochaetaceae bacterium | reverse complement strand
GTTGTGCTCAAAACCTCTTCGCGGTTTGTGAAAGACATTTCCATATCAATCTGAGTGAACTCAGGCTGGCGGTCTCCACGGGCATCTTCATCGCGGTAGCAGCGGGCAATCTGGAAGTACTTATCAAAACCAGAAACCATCAGAAGCTGCTTATAAAGCTGAGGGCTTTGCGGCAAAGAATAGAATTTTCCAGGGTGAACACGTGAAGGAACGAGATAGTCGCGCGCGCCTTCCGGTGTAGATTTAATAAAGGTTGGCGTTTCAATCTCAAGGAATCCTTTTGATGTGAGGTACTCGCGTGTAGCAAAAGCAACCTGTGAGCGCAGAATAATATTGTGCTGCATTGGCTCACGGCGGAGGTCAAGGTAGCGGTACTTCAAGCGCAAATCTTCGTTTGGAATAACCACTGTTCCGTCTTTCTGGCGGACCTCTTCAATAGAAAAAGGCAGTTCTTGTGAAGTTGTGAAAATCTGAATGTCAGATGCTTCAACTTCAATTTCGCCTGTTGCCATATCGGCATTAATATCTTTATCAGCGCGGGCTGCAACAACACCTTCAACTGCGATACAATATTCGCTCTTAAGTTTGGCAGCGATTTTCTTTACTTCGTCGCTTGCATTGTCGCCAACCATAACCTGTGTAATTCCATAGCGGTCACGCAGGCGGATAAAAATCAAACCGCCCAAGTCGCGGGTTCGGCTTACCCATCCGTTCAAAACAACTTTCTTTCCAACATCACTCTTGCGAAGCTCACCGCAAGTTACTGTTCTTTGCATAAAATTCATGCTGTTATTTTAATGAGATTAATGCTTTACATCAAGCCGTATGAATTTGCAGAAACTTGAAAGATTGGTGTAAAGCTATAAACTTAATCATTACGCTTATATGGCAATTGGATTGCTTCGTCACTACGTTCCTCGCAATGACGGTAATGGCTTTATCACGAAAAACGCCAAGATTGCCGGGTCAAGCCCGGCAATGACCGCGTTTTGCAATAGCTTTGTCTAAAAGAAAAGTTTAATCTAGCAAAACGGCCAAGTTTCCGCTTTGCGGAAACTTGAAAGAATGTGCAAACGGGATTCCTAAGGGCGGACCCCTTAGGCCGTGGCCAAGGAAGGTGGGTTCAAGGGAGGAAACCAGCGGCCTTCGGACTCTGAGCTGGTGTCCTCCCTTGTAAGGTTCCGGCACTTTCCAAGTGTCAAAAATCACTTTCAGGTATTATTACCAAATTTCTTTCACGCTCTTCTTTGCCTGTACCAAGAAACGGCACTTCAAGAGACTTTGCGCACCACGACGGCACAAGCTTGGTGATGCCGCTCATTTCGGCGTTAATCTTGTCCATTCGGGCTTTATACGCCGCAATGTAGCCGCCCTCGGCCGGCAGCTTGAGCAAAGTTTTGGTCATTTTTTCGTCTAAAGGTCTGAACGCTCTGAAAACCACAATGTCAAAAGCTTTTTGCGGCGCTTTTTCGGCTTCTGTGTTGAGCACTTCAACATTTTTCAAGCCGAGCGTCAGAATGCAGTTTTCAAGAAACGTGCAGCGTTTGCTCATTCTTTCGATTAGCGTAAAATGCGCGTTAGGGAAAGCGATTGCAAGCGGAATGCCCGGAAGACCGCCGCCCGAACCGACATCTGCAATGCGCGGCTTTGCCGGATTTTCAGCCTTTGCCATAAGCTGCTTTATAAGCGGTACGGCGGCAAGGCTGTCTAAAATGTGCTTTGTCAGAATGTCGTCAACTGAATCTGCGCCAACCAAATCATAAGCCGAATTAAATAAATTCAGTTCGGCGGCGTATTTTTCAAACAGTGTGGCTTTTTCTTCATCAATACCAAAAGCAGACAGGCTTCCGGCAAAAGTTCCATTCATTGTTACTTCTCTTCTTTTGTAAGGTCTATAACTTCGTCAAATGAAACATCGGCAGTTCTTAAAGTTGATTCATTTGCCAGAACGGCATAACATTCACCGGCATTAATATTTCTAATTGCAGCCTCAACATCCATTACTGTGGTGTTTTTCGTCTTTTCAAGATTTGCCTTTATGTCGTCAATACTGTAATTTCTGATGTAGTTTACGGCGTTGACAAATGCCTGTGTATAAAGCCCGAGCGGAGCTGTTTCCATTCCGTATCGTGCAATTATATATGGTGCAAGAGTTTCTTTTTTAAGACCGAAATCTGCGTTTTTTGCGCGCTTGTGAATTTCAAGCGTCCGCATCGGGTTCGGGTCTCTTGAAGAATAAGCTGCGAAATACACGCGGTCTGTAATTGAACTTGCGCC
>CADBUT010000022.1 GCA_902797925.1 uncultured Spirochaetaceae bacterium | reverse complement strand
CTCTTCATCACAGTTGCCTGCGGTGCATGTTCAGGTTTCCACTCATTGATTTCTACAGGTACTTCTTCTAAGCAGCTCGACAACGAAAAGAACGCTAAGGCTATCGGTTACGGTTCAATGCTTATTGAATCTGCTCTCGGTATTATTTCTTTGATTGCTGTCGGTATGGTTTTTGAAAAGTATAAGAGCGGCGGATTCGGTTCTCCATCAGCAGCATTTGGTGCAGGTCTTGCAACATTGTTCGGTGCAGAAGGTTCAGGCTCTTACAACACAATCTATGCTTTGCTTACACTTGCTGTTTCTGTATTTGCTTTGACTTCTCTTGATACTGGTACACGTTTGAGCCGCTTTATGTTCTCTGAACTGTTCCTCAAAGATGATGAAGCAACATGGAAAGACGCAAAAGGTGTACGCAAGATTCTCGCTCATCCATTGTTCGGCACAAGCCTTATGGTTTTGATTGGCTGCGTTTTGGGCGGTCTCAAGCTTTCTGCAATCTGGAGTCTCTTTGGCGCTGCAAACCAGCTTCTTGCAGGTATTGCATTGATGGCTGTTGCTGCATGGCTCGGTGAAGTTGGCAAGAACAACAAGATGTTCTTCATTCCTATGATTTTCATGCTTGCTGCTACTTTGACACAGCTTATTCTTACAATTATCAACAAGATTAAACCAATGATTGCCGGTGCTGAAAAAGCATTCTTCTGGGGTAACTGGTTCCAGTTGATTTTTGCACTTGCAATGACTGTACTTGCAGTTATTCTTGTTATTGAAGGTATTAATACTTTCAAGAAACAGAAGAAATAACGCATAGCTTTTAAAGCTAAAAAAGGCTGCCCGTCATTGAAGTTTTCTTCAGTCAGGGCAGCCTTTTTTTTCGTGCGGAAGTTTCAGCCTAGCTCAGCTGAATCATCGTGCAGAGCTGGTCTTCTTCATTATAGATAAACACAATATGCTTATCTTCAATCTGAGCATATTTGCAGTGGACACTGCCCCCGCCCTTTACAGCTGTTTTGTACGTTACGCGCAGGCTTTTAAACTTTGCAGATTTGTACACTTCTTCCGGCAAAGCCTGCATCGCATAATCCAAATACACAAGATTGTGCACATGGTCGTTAAAGTCTATGTCGCTGCGTCTAATTTCCACAGTCTTTTCAAGCGAAAAAGCTTCAGGCTTTTCTATTTTTGCCGGCTTCTTTTCGTCAAAGACTTTCTTGTCTTCAGGCTTGTAGCTTTCAAGCAGATAATCATCAATTTTGCTCAAACGCTGAGATTCAACATCAAAAAGTACCCAGACCGAAGTTCCCTTAGCACAGACTTTGCCGTTCTTATATAGAAGAAAATCTCTGTTTGCAATAAGCGGAAAAGTCAAGGTCTCTGACCAGGTTTCAGCCTTTATTTCATCTCCATAAGAAGGATATTCATCAATTTTTATAGACCATTCAGTCAAAATCCATGCGCGTGTTATTCCGTCTGTCTTAAAAATGCTGTCGCCTGCATAATCAGAATGACCGTTTCCAGCGTTCTCAAGAATTTTCAAAATAGCCACAATACTTAGCTTTCCGTCTTTTGAAAAATCTTCTATAACAGGCTTATAATCATAAGTGAAAATCATTGCTCCCCCACTAATCTTTAAATGTTGCTACATATTATGCTAATATCACAAAATCTGCAATAAGAGGAAATATCATGGAATTACCGCAGCATGTTTATCAGATGGAATTGATTCTTGAAAGAGCACGCGGGATGCTTGACCTGCTTGATGAAAAGATTGCCGAATTTAAGGAATTTCAGCCTGAAATTCAAAAGCTTGAAGATTATTATGCAAGTCCGCAATGGAAAAAAGATTTTGCCATGGACGAAGCCGGGCTTTTTCCGGCAGAACTGAAACGCGGTGTGCTTTCTGAGGACGGCATTTACAATATTCTTGAGCGCAACAAAGAAATGCTTGAGATGCTGAAAGAGACGGAATAACGCTTTTCGCATTAGCTCAATCACATAGTGAAGACTAACCGGCGAAAAGTGCCGCTTTTGCGAAGCAAAACCGGCGGAACTCTTTTCGCACTAGCTTAATCACATGTTAAAGTCTATTCGGCGAAAAGCGCCGCTTTTGCTAAGCAAAACCGGCGGCTTATGTACACACGCGCAATTGTGCGCAGTTGTGCACAAGCTCTAAAGTCTAATTATTCAGCAGAATGAGCGTTTTCTGGTTTCTGGCAGAAAGCAAGCACAAAACCTGCTGCAAAGCACACCAAAGAAACAAGTACAACAAGCGGTACAGGTGCGCTGCCGGAACTGATAAGCGCGGCACAGTCTTTTGCAGGAACGACTGCAAGGATTGAACCGGCAATTAAGCCCAAAATGACACCGTATGTATGAAACGGAATCTTTGCCATTAAGACACGGACAAGCCCTGCCCCGGAAAAAAGTCCTATGACAACACCGGCTGCGACAGGCAGCATAATCATAATATTTAAGTCAGCAACAGCAGCAATAATTGTTGCATAAATGCCGAGCACAAGCATCAAAAAAGAACCTGAAATACCCGGAATAATCATTGCGATTGCGGCAAGTGCACCACCGGCAAGCAGTTTTATTCCAAGAGAAAGCGTAAGCTCTGTATAAGCCGCACCTTCTGACAAAGATTCCTGATTAAACAATGCAAGAAAAATCATCAGTGCAAAAGCCGCAATAATGCATACACAGACACCGACAGAAGGCAGTTTCTGCCCTTCTGCAGCATTGACGCAGCGCCT
>CADBUT010000021.1 GCA_902797925.1 uncultured Spirochaetaceae bacterium | reverse complement strand
GCCAAGCTTGTAATAAACCCAGGCAATAGAATCAAGATATGCAGCCGAATCAGGAACAATTTCCAGTGCTTTGCGGCATAAAGAAAGAGCACGTGTCAAATCTTTGCTGTCACAGGCAAGAACATAGCCGTAGCCGTTCAATGCAGTTGCATTATCAGGTTCTATTTCAAGAGCTTTTGCGTACCAGTCAACGGCTTCATTTGTTCTTTTCTGAGCCCATGCTGCATAACCTAAAGCTGTAAGAACAGGTACTGTCTGACAGCCATTCTGCAGCAGCTTTCTAAGCTCATAATCTGCAAGAGTAAAACGGCCGGTCTGAACGTAAAGCACAGCAAGAATAAGACGGCACTGATTGCATCTTGTTTCATCCTTGCAGACTGTTACGACCTGTTCAAGAAACTGCATTGCTTCATCAGGTTTTGAAATGCGCACATAGCACAAACCGATGTAATAGAGAACGTCAAGACTTACTTCCTGACCATCAGATAAAAGGATACTTTCCAGGCGGCGCAATGATTCTTCATACTTGCGTAACCCGTAAAGCTTAACTGCTTCAGAAAAAATATCGGCCATCATTTCCTCCCAAATCAGATTGCCTTATATACCAAACTACTTTTAATCGGTCATAAAAAACTTTATATTAGCAAAATCTGCATTATCTGCACTGCAAGGCTGTGCAATTACCCGTGATATGGCTACAAAGCCTTTTTCAACCAACAAACTGTCACACTCAGACTCATTTCTGGTAACTGCCTTTCCGCCCATAAAAAAGCTGTAAGTCTTTCCATTAGATGCCTGATACAGCTCTAGTTTATCATAATATTCCCTTCGACTCAAAGGGGTTAATTTGGCACCTGCAAAAGCCCGGCACGAAGGCGCATTGATATTCACAAATACATCTTCAGAAACCAGACTGATTAATGAAGAAATATTTCTGCGGATAAACTGCGCCAAAGGCAGATAATTCCATTCACCATTTATAGTTTCGGCATATTCAGGCACAAGCTCAAGACTTGCTGCAATTCCTGGCACACCATATTGTAAAACTGCATGCCGCGCCGCCGCCGCTGTTCCGGAATAAACCAAATCTGTTCCAAGATTTGCACCTTTGTTTATACCTGAAATAACAGCATCAGGCAGATGCTCTTTAAACAAGCAGGAAATTCCTGTAGTTACACAATCCGCGGGCAAACCTGAACAGGTGTATGCCGTTATCCGCTTGTTATCAAATGCGCCATCCTGGCGCACAATCTCAACAGGGCGCTCCATCGTTATTCCATGTGAAACAGCCGATCTATTTTTATCCGGAGCTACTATAAATACCTCATGGTCTCCGGCAAGTTCTTCAGCAAGAATACGCAGGCCTTCGCAATCAAGCCCGTCGTCATTTGTCAATAAAAGTCTCATAATCACCCGTTTAAGACGGAATTAACACCGTCTGCCGTATGCACATTATAACAAATAGCATGAAAACCAAAAATACGCTCATACTCTGCAAGCCGTTTTTCGTATGCTTCCAAATCTTTAGTCTGCAAAACAGTATATGTAGAGCTGCCGAAACCTTTGCCGGTTATTCTTGAACATGCAGACAACGGCTTGCCGGAAAGCATGTCACCCTCAAAGACGCGCTTAACAAGCCAGTCAATTTCAGGACAAGAAATTTGAAACAAATCGCGGAGAAGCTCGTGCGAATGAACAACATCGCGTGCAAACTGCGCAAAATTACTGTTTTTCAAGGCAGAGAGCGCATCCTGCAGCAAAGCCTGTTCTTTCATTATACAGATAAGTCTTCTGCGGTAGTCTTCGTTTACAACAGACAGAACTTCGTTTATTTCAGTGTCAGAATCTTCGTAGACAATCTCGCCGTTGCGGCTTATCTTCAAATCGCCAAGCAGACAGGCATATTCGGCAGTCCAAAGCGTTTCCTCGTTCCAGACATGCACTCTCGGAACTCTTGCATCTGTTAAAACAAACGAAGTATCAGGAAAATCAAACGGAATAATCTCATACGAAGAGTTATTATAATTTGTCAGAATGCATGTATTTTTCTTGGCATAAAGAGGTGTATATATATCTGCAAGACAGCTTGTTGTGTTCATAAAGAACCTGTTCGCGCTGTCTATGTATTCAACTAAGTCGCTGTCTTTTGCTTTCGGCGCAATCAGCTGTTTTAAGGCACAGGCAGAAGCAACCTTTATGGCGCTGTTTACACCAAACCCTGCAGACGGCAGCACATCAGAATAGATTGTGACATTCATACCGTGCGATTCATAACCTGCTGCAAGAAAAGATGAGAGCACACCCTTAAAAGCATTTGCCCATCTGTCTTCTTTTCTAAAGCGCATTGCAGGCAGACTTGAGCGTTTACGTTCATTAAGCTGATGGAAATAAAAGCGCAGATTGTTATCCTGCCGCAAAGAAATAAGCACATAAACAGGTAAATCAACAGCCAGAGATAATGTCTTGTCTTTAAAATACCAGGAATGCTCACCTAAAAGATGAATACGTCCTGGCGCAGACACAACTACGTCGGGTTGAGAACCATATTCAGTTTGATGGGCCTGAACAGCCTGATTCATTTTTTACATCACCTCTGAAAGGATGTGTTGATTCACAGCAACAATATCATATAAAATGATAATATAATGAATGGATTTTTACAAGTTTTTTATATCATTTTTTCAGCGCTGCTCCTTTCGGCAGGCATTCCGAACGAGATTCTTCATCTAGGCTCGCCTATTTTAGGGCTTTTTTCTCTTGTGCCGTTTTATCTTGCATTAAGAAGCGCAAAAACATTCAGACGCGCAGGCCTGCTCACGGGGCTGCACTTTGGGCTTATGCAGCTGCTTTCGAGCTTCTGGCTCGGCAACTTCAAAGACTTTGCAATTTTCACGCTGGGCGCACCGACAGTTGCTTATACGCTTGAAGGCTATATGTTCGGCGCATTTTTTCACGGCGCGCTTGCGTTCCTCGATTTTTCGCCGGAAGAAGCGGCGCTTCAAGACATGTCTTTCAGGGGCGCGGCAAAAACATTGAAGCGCGTGCTCTTCTTTGCCGCAATCTATTCAATCTGGGAATGGACAAAATCAGTTGGCTTCCTCGCCTATCCGTGGGGCACGCTTGTAATGACTTCGTTCCAGTCGCCGCTGCTGATTCAGATTGTAGACATAACCGGAACTTGGGGCATAAGCTTCTTGTGGTCTTTGTTCGCGGCAACTTTTGCGGAAGGCATAATGCTTTTTTCAGCCTACCAGCCGCGCCTTGATAATCTTGTAAAGCGCATGTACTTATGCATTGCCGCAATAACGGCAAGCCTTTTTGCAGTTTCATTCGTTTACGGCGCAGT
Source organism: uncultured Spirochaetaceae bacterium (assembly GCA_902797925.1). Classification (GTDB taxonomy): domain Bacteria; phylum Spirochaetota; class Spirochaetia; order Treponematales; family Treponemataceae; genus UBA1240. Next base: position 2,687 of record CADBUT010000021.1, on the reverse strand, counting down.
TCAGTACATCAGACCGATGAAACCAGTAAAAACCGCGAACATCGCGATAATTCAGCACAACACAGACTCTTGGTTTGAAGAAGGCGATTCGCCGAGCGTAATTTCGGCACAAAAGATGACAGCCCAAGCCTTGCAGGGCAACGTTAAGCCTGATGTAGTATGCTGGTCTGAATCGATTTTGAACTACGCTTTCCCCGATTCATATTTCTATTATCAGACTTCGCCGAGCAAGCAGCCCGTTATTCAGTTTATGAAAAAAGCAGGCGTGCCCTTTGCCGTCGGCGCGCCGCTCTATTTTATAGAAAACGGCAAGCAGAAATTCTATAACGGCGCGGTTGTCTTTGACAAAGACACCAACATCATTGGCATGTCGGGCAAGATTCACCTTGTTCCGTTTGCGGAATATATTCCGTTCATGGATAACCCGTGGTTCAAAAAGACAATGGACACGCTTGTAGGCTTTTCTGACGGCTGGTCAAAATGGGATAAGTACATCGTCTACGAAGTGCCGCTGCAGGACGGCGGCAACCTGCGGTTCAGCGTGCCAATCTGCTTTGAAGACGCTTTTCCGGATATTTGCAGAGGCTTTTACAAGACAGGCGCAGAAGTGCTTATGAGCATCTCGAATGATTCGTGGTCAAACCTCAAGTCAGCAGAATATCAGCATTTTGTGATTGCCGCCTTCAGGGCGATTGAGCTACGCACGACGCTTGTAAGGACGACAAATTCGGGCTATTCAGGCGTTGTAGACGCGAAAGGCCGAATCATTGCAGACCTTCCGCTTTTTGAAGAGGCGGCAATTGTTGCGCCAGTGCCGATTTATGAGCACAAGCCGACAGTTTATGCGCAGCTTGGCGACTGGATTGTGATATTGTTCATGCTGCTTTTGGTTGCTTATTTTGCCGAATGCATTATTGAAACTTATAAAAAGCACTAAAAAGCACTAAATCGAAATAAGTAAAATATAGAAGGAACATCAAATGGACGAAAACGAACTTACGAAAAACGAACTTAACAAAAGACGCTCAATCTGCGTAATTGCCACAGCCATTCTGCTTTGCGCCACGGGCACTATTTCGTTAAAGGCAGAACCTTTGCCGTTTGTTATTCAGAACATGATTGTGGTTCTTGCCGCGGCTGTTTTTGGCGGCGTGCAGACTTCGGGCGCGGTCGGTCTGTTCCTTCTGGCGGGTGCTTTCGGGCTGCCTGTATTTGCAGGCGGTGCAAGAGGCATGGCGCATCTTTCAACTATCCGCGGGAATTTTCTGCTCGGCTATTTTGTGGCGGCGCTGGTCGTCGGCTTTATGATGAAAGTGCCTTCGGCTGACGAAAAGACGCCGGTGCAGAAAATCGCCTCGTCTTGCCTTGCGGGCTACGCTGTCATTTATGTTTTTCCGCTCATCAAGATTCTTGACGGCGGCGTGCAGATGTTCGCTGAGCTTATGCCGCAGCTGGTGCCGTACTTTATTGCAGACTTAATAAAATGCCTAATAACCGTTCCGCTTGTGGCGTTGCTCCGGCCCATCGCGGCGCAAAAATTGAATTAAACTATAGAATTATACAATTTGGCGGAAATCCGTGGCTTGCATCCGTCGGACTGCTCGCATGCCTCTTTTCGCAATAGATTAATCTACGAATAGAGTTTAACCGGCGAAAAGCGCCGCTTTTTCTTTCAGAAAAACCGACAGTTTATGCACAAGCGTGTTATAATAGCTTTCAAGTTTTCGCGGAGCGGAAACTTGCAGCGGTGCGCCAGATTAAGCTATTCCGTAGAAAAAGCTTATGCGCACCCGGCTTTCAAGTTTTGCGGAGCAAAACTTGCAGGGTTTGCCGATAAAGCTAATTTTGTAGGTTCAGCCCAACCGCAAACCCGGCTTTCAAGTTTTCGCAAAGCTGGTCACTGAGCGTTGGTCGGTGAGCGAAGCCGAACTAAGTCGAAGTGACCGCGGCATGGCAAAAACTAGAAAAAGCAAATAGCAGTTTGAGCACAAGCGTGTTATAATAGCTTTAAGAGGAAAACCAAATGATGATGACTATGACAATAGAAAACGCAGATACAAGGCTGATTGATGCCATAAAAAGCGTAGTTCGTCTTTCTCCTAATGCTACCGTAACTTTTGAGGAACTTTCTCCACTTGAAGAAAGTCTTCTTGCAGACCGGGCTGAAATCCGCGCACAGATAGCAGACGGTACACTTCAGACTTATTCCACTATAGAAGATTACAGAAAAGCACATGCGCTATAAATTTGCCACAACAAAAAAATTCGACAAAGAATATGCCAGACTCTCTGAAAGTGACAGAAAAATTGTTGATTCTGTGGTTAACATGATTCTTGATGGAATCCCTTTGCCGGAAAAATACCGCGACCATCAGCTCAAAGGTAATTTGAAAAATTTTCGGGATTGCCATGTAAAGCCAGACCTTATCCTGATTTATGGAAAAGAAGAAGACGTTATGATTATAACTGCCTACCGCATTAATTCACACAGCGAGCTTGGTTTATAAAATGACACAATCCAAACCTGTCGGGCGGGTCCCAGCAACGGCGAAAATAAGGAAACCTTCCCACAGGGCTCCCTTCCTTATTTTCGCCTGCGTCCCGCCCGGAGTGTTTTGCTCGTTTAAGTCGGTGCAATCTGCTTAGCGTATCGCTATGTTGCGGATTGATATGCCGTCTTTTATGTC
>CADBUT010000020.1 GCA_902797925.1 uncultured Spirochaetaceae bacterium | reverse complement strand
TGCGTATCATGCCGGTTTTCGGGTCAACAAACTGATATTCAGCATCTGGCAAGGCTGTAACGTCTGGCCCGACAAATTCAAGCGGCGTGCCGGCATCAAGCTTGTTCATCGAGTTATAGGTGAAAAACTGCCAGCCCGGCTTGTCTTCTGCAAAAACATGCTCGTCGTCCTGCTGTTTACGCGCTTCAAGCACAGCCGCCTTTTTCTGCGGGTGCATTTCTTCAAAAGCTTTTTCTTCGGCGGCGCGGTTTTTGTCTGCAAGCGCAAGAACCGCGCTTTTGTCTGCCTGTGCGCCGATTGTGCCCATAAGCTCATATTCGCTGTCAGAAGCGCCGCTCGTGGTTTTGTCTGCGTCTGTTCTGCTGTAATAAAAGCCTGTCGCAAATTCGCGGTGCGCCGCCTTGTAAAGTTCGGCGACATAAGGCGCGGCTTCTTCAGCAGAGATTTTGCCTTCAAGCGCGTCAATCTGCTTTCTGTATGCGCGTGTTACCATCGCCACGTAATAAAGGCTTTTCATTCTGCCTTCAATTTTCAGCGCGTCAACTCCGGCGGCCTTCATGTCGTCAAGGTGGTCAATCATGCACAAATCTTTTGATGAAAGCACTGCCGTAAAGTCTTCGCCTTCAAAAATCGGAAAATACTCGCCCGGGCGTTCGCGCTCTTCAAGCACTTTGTAGTCCCAGCGGCAAGCGTGAGAGCAGAAGCCCGAATTTGCGCCGCGCCCGGTCATGTACGCGCTCAAAAGGCATCTGCCCGAATAAGCCACGCACATCGCGCCATGCGCAAAAACTTCAAGCTCCATTTCTGGCACAGCGTCTTTTATTTCGCGGATTTCCTTAAGCGAAGCTTCGCGGCCTAGCACTACGCGCTTAAAGCCCAAGTCATGGTACATTTTGACCGCTTCTCGGTTTATGCAGTTTGCCTGCGTGCTCAAATGAAGGTGCGTATCCGGAAAATGCTTCTTCAAGATATTGACCATGCCGATATCCTGAATGATAAAAGCGTCAATCGGGTATTGCTTGAAAAAGTCAAGCTCTGATAAAAAGTTGTCTATATCTTTATTATGAAAAGAAATATTGAGCGCGCAAAAGAGCCGCTTTTCAGGATATTGCGCCTTAAGCTTCTTAATTTCGTTGTATTCTTCGCCGTAAAAGTTGTCTGCCTTTATGCGCAGCGAAAACTTTTTCAAGCCGATATATGCCGTGTCTGCGCCATAAGCATAAGCATAGCGCAGCTTCTCGATGTTTCCGGCCGGTGCAACTAGCTCCATAAATCATCTCCCTCAAGGCCGTCGTTCTCAAGATTGCCGAGATTCTTTATGAATTTGCCGGCCGCTTCAACCGCCAGATGAGTCTGCGGCACGTCCTCGTGGTCAAACTGAAAGAAGTGAAAGAGCTTGTCAAAAATTTCAAGCGTACATTCGACACCGGCATTTTTGAGCTTTTCTTCGAACTTTTTCATGCACGGAAGCATCAGCTCTTCAGAGCCGGTCTGAATGTATACAGGCGGAAAATTCTCATAATGCGAAGAATCTGCCTTTAGCGGGGAAACGAGCGGATTTTCAAGATTGGCCTCATAAGTGTAATTCGTTCCGCAAACACGGAATGAATCTTGAGAAAAAAGCGGGTCTTTTGTCTTTACTGAATAAATAAGCGATTCAGCTGAAAGATCAAGCCACGGTGAGAAAAGCAGCATTCCCTTGAAGTAGCGGCGCAATTCTTTAGGCAGGCTTAAAGCCGCTGCAAGCGCAATTGCCGCGCCGGAACCGTCTGCCGCAAATACGATGTCTACATGGTGGTCGCACATGCGCTTGTATACGGCAAGAATATCTTCAATGGCGGCAGGAAAAGCGTATTCCGGTGCAAGGCGGAAATCTGGCAGAAGAACCCTTGCAGAAGCCTCGTTTGCCAAAGACGCACAGAAATTGCGCCAAGAAGCTTTTGAGCCGCCCATAAAAGAGCCGCCGTGAACATAGAGTATCATCTTCCTGTTAGAAGAAATCTGCGGAATCAGCATGTCGCTTGCAATGCCATGCACAGTGACAGAGCGGCAGTCTACATAATTCGGCAACACTCCATGTGCAAATTGAGCTTCAATCCGTTTTCTGAATTTTGTCAGATCTGTCCGTGAGGTAAAAACTAAATACTTTAACTTTTTTAGCGCAGAACGCCTGTCAACAACCGGCATAGTGGTTTAGTATACCAAAGGGAAGCATAAATGTCAAAAATTTCTAAATTACTGTCCACAAAGTCACAATTGAACATTATTTAAAAGAATGTTATTCTTAATTCATGTATACATTGGCGGCATTATGCGCAGTTGGTGCCGAAAAGACACTTTCTCTTGAGCTTAAACAGCTTGGTTATTCTCCTGTTTCAAATGCACCAGGCCGTGTTGTCTTTACATCCAAAGATTCTGACACTCTTTTCAGAGCTAATCTCTGCCTGCGCACAGCTGACAGAGTCTATCTTCAGCTTGCTTCGTTCTATGCTGATAATTTTGATTCGCTTTTTGACGGTATAAAGTCAATAAACTGGCAGGACTATTTCAAAAAAGACGTTCATCTGACAATCGATAAGGTCCGTTCTCACAAAAGCAGGCTCTCTTCGGAACACACAATCCAGTCAATGGTACATAAAGCAGTTTACACCAAGCTCGGTGAAATCTGGCACATTTCAGTATTGCCTGAAAGCGGCGAAGAAGCTACAGTCCGCATTTATATCGAAAACGACACAGTACAGGTGCTTCTCGACTTGAGCGGAGAGCCGCTCAATAAAAGAGGCTACCGCACACACGGTGGCGACGCACCTATAAGAGAAACTCTGGCGGCAACGCTGCTTCAGCAGATGTGCTGGCGGCGCAAAACACCGCTGCACGATCCTTTCTGCGGTTCAGGCACTTTTGCAATTGAGGCAGCCCTTTACGCATACAATGTTGCGCCCGGTTTTGGGCGGCATTTTGCTTTAGAAAATCTCGCAATTTATGACGAAAAAGCCGCACTGCGCATAAAACAGAACGAGGCTGAAAAAATCCGCCCCGAATGTACGGCAAGAATTACCGGCAGCGACATTGACCCGAAAGCAATTGAAAGGGCAAGAATAAATGCAGAGCACGCCTGTGTTACAGCAGGCCGAGCCCTTCAGCTTATAGGCAGCGACATGCGCATTCAAAGGCCGGACTTTATCGAAGCAGGATTTGATTCAATTGCCGCGCCTTTTGAGACGGGGCTTTTGATTGCAAACCCGCCATACGGCGAGCGCCTCGGCACAAGCCAGGAAGCAGAACAGCTTTACAAAGATATGTCTCTGCTTTTTCAGTCTTTTCCTGGCTGGCAGATGGGCATTATTACATCACACCCGAATTTTGAAAAAGCAATCGGACGGAAAGCCACAAAAACCAAAAATTTTAAATGCGGCAATCTTGATACGGTTTTTTATTCATACTTATAAAAGGCAGAGAGTATATGGCAATTATTGTTGAACATGACAAACGTAAACACACGATTCTTGACAAAGCCCTTGACGTGTTTGTTGATGAAGGCTACGAGGACGCAACTTTTCAGAAAATAGCAGACAGATGCGGAATTACGCGGACCACTCTTTACTTGTACTTCAGAAACAAGCGTGAAATATTCATAAGCAGCATCAGACAGCTTACGACAAACATTGAATTGAGCCTGCTTGATGTAATGCATGACAACAAACTTACTTCAGACGTAAAACTTAAGCAGGTTCTTCATCAGATTCTTGATGCATGCCGTGAAAATCCAAAGCTTTTCACCGTTATCCTGAATTATCTGCTGCAAGTTCAGAAAACCGGAAAAAATCCGGGAACAATGGTAAGACGCCGCATAGTCCGTTTAAGACATCTTTTGTGCAATATTCTTATTGAAGGAATCAATAAAGGCGAATTAGGCATTACAGTAAGCGAAATTTCTACAACAGACGAAATGCTTTATGCAATGATTGAGTCATCTATCTTCAGACTTGCAATATTGAATCAGAAAGACATAAAAGAAATGCATGCTGCGATTGATCTTGCAATAGAAGGAATCAAAAAGAAATAACTTAAGACCGAATAAAAAAGGCTGCCCTGAAAACGGACAGCCTTTTTTTTTAACAAATTCTAATTAACAATCTTAGAATCAGTTATCAGCCTTGATAGCGTTGGCAGCAGTACGTCCAGATACGAAAATCTCAACGATAGCGTTACCACCAAGACGGTTACCGGCATGGATACCACCAGTAACTTCACCGGCTGCATAAAGACCCTTGATAATGTTTCCGCTCTTGTCAAGAACATGGCGGCTTGTGTCAACTTTAAGACCACCCATTGTGTGGTGTGTTGACGGAGCCATAATTCTAATCTTAAGAGGAACGCCATCAAGTTTGTAAGTAGAAAGGTCATAAGAACCGTCTGCTTTCTTTTCTGCATCACCGATAAGAGCTGTCCAACCAGTCTTGTTGATTGGCAGGCTGCTTTCTTTGCCTGTAATAAGAGCCTTATCGTAATCGATAATTTCCTGTTTTACGACAGCAGCATCAGCTGTAATGCCAAGCTCTTTGAAAAGGTCGCCAAGCTGGTCGATTGTGCGCTCATACTGTCTCCATTCAACATCGGTCTTCCAAGCGTCTGTTCCCGGTGTTCCATAAGGATATGGACCCTGAATTGGCTGCTTGCTGTTTGCGATTTCAATGAATACACCCTGAACTTTGTTGCGCTCGATACCGTTCTCAAACTCTTTAAGAGAAAGAACGTCACGCTCGCTTGTTTCGTTTACGAAACGCTTACCTGTTGTCGGATTGATGTAAACTGTGTAGTTACCGCCACCGAATGCAAGCTGTCCGTTGTCAATCCAAGAAATAGGCATAAGCTGTGTATATTCAAGTCCTGTTACATCAGCACCTGCAGCCTGTCCCATCTTGATACCGTCACCCTGCATTGAAGAACGGTTTGTTGTCTGAGTGCGGCTTGTAATCTTGTCTTTCTTCCAGTATTCGTTTGTCTCGATAACCTTAGCTACGTTAGCTGCGTAACCACCTGTTGCAAGAACAACGCCCTTTGTTGCGTGTGCTGTAACCTGTGTACCATCGTACATTACAGCCTTAACACCAGTTACTTTGCCGTTTTCTACAATAAGTTCTTTAGCTTCTGTGCGGCGGAGAATCTTGTTCTTGCCGGCAGCTTCGTTGATTGTGTTAAGCGGAGGCTGGAAGTATGTTCCCCACTGGAAAGCTGTAGGACCTTTCTTGAGGTAGTCGTTTTCACGCTGCCACAAAGCACCAACGATTGTAGGCTGTGTAGCGTTGTCGAAAGCTGAACCCTGGTCAACAAGCCAGTCTTTGAGATCCTGACCGTCTCTGATGAACTGACATACGAGGTCATAGTTACCATAAATCCATGATGTGAAATCTGCATTCGGGCGGAGTCCGCCGTAGTATGTCTGGAAAATATGGAGATTAACTGTAGAGAACAGAGTAAGAGCACCTTCGTTGAGACCGCTATTAAGTTTTGGCTGTGCCCAAGCAAGGTAATCTTTGATTTCCTGCTTAAGCTCTCTCAAAACTGGCAGGTATTCCTGATGAACACCGTGCTTTGAAAGTCTTTCAATATCACCGGCTTCGAACCATTCAGAAGCACCTGTCGGATCAAAAGGTTCTTCGCTCCAGTTGAGGATTGTCTTAAGAACAGCGATGTTTCCGTTAGCCATCTTAACTTTCTTGTATGTCTTTCCATCCTGAGGACAAACACCTTCTTCTGCATTCGGATTAGATTTTTCCCAAACGAGGTAAGGCATTACAGACTGGAACTGACCGCCTGAAACTACAGTGTTACCACCGACTTCTGCGTTCTTTTCAATAATAAGAACAGAGTATCCGTTCTGAACTGACTGAGCAGCAGCAGCGATACCGGCACCACCAGCACCAACAACGATAACATCGTATGTTTCATCAATTGGTTTCTGAGCTGTGTGCTTAACTGTGTTCTTCTTGAAATCTTCGATTTTAGAAGCATTAGCTTTTGCAGCAGCATCGTTCAAAGCATTTTTAACAGCAATTGAAGTGAATGTTGCACCAGAAACTGCATCAATACCAGAACCGTTTGCTTCAATAGCATCTTTGAACATGATTGGGAATGCAGGATCACCAACGTGTGCTGTTTCTTTAGAAGACTTTACCTGAATGTCTGTGATAGCATCTTTAGAGAAAGTTACTTCCAAAGTAAGCGGGCCGTTCATGCCCATTGCTGTACCTTCGTAAGTACCGGCTGTATATGAAACAGCAGCATTTTTACGTGCTTTTTCAGCCTTTCCGCTAGAGGCGTTTCCACCGGCATTAGCAAGAGCTGCATCAACAGCGGCTATAATAGCTTTAGATGTAACTGTTGCACCGGAAACTGCATCTACCTTTGTAGAATTCTTCTTTACGATAGCTGCAGGAATTTCTGCAATTGCAGCATCGCTAAGACCAGCTGTTTCTTCATGCTGAACAATATCAACAGAAGCAATCTTGCCGTTTGTAACAGTAACAGAAACAACAACATCCCCGTTACGGCCAGCAGCAGTTCCTGTGTATGTGCCGTCAGTATATTTAGCACCGCCACAAGAAACCATTACCCAAAGCATTGCAAAAGCAGAAATGCCTGCAATAATCTTAAAAAATTTAGATTTTGCCATAAGTAAATCCTTTATATTAAGTATAAAAACTAATTGATTTTATCATAAAAGCAATCAAATGAGAATCCTAAATCGATAAAAAATTCTAATAATTTACAATCCATGCTCTCAAGGGAGATTTTTTTATTTTTATATGATATGCTCGTGGCATGAATAAGTACGTGTTCCTTTCTGCAATGCTTTCGGCTGCCCTTTTGTTTATTTCCTGCGGTGAAAAAAAAGCCTCAACTTCACTAAACGCCATGGACACCTTTATGACAATTCAGGTGTATGGGAAAAAGCCGGATATGGCACTGGAAAAAACCAGGCAGCTTATTTATCAAATTGAACGGAATATCTCAACTACAAATGAAGCTTCTGATGTATACAGATTAAACCACGGCGAAAAGATTGCTGTAAGCAGCGATACTTTGACGCTGACAAAATACGGCCTTGATTTTGCAAAACAGACTGACGGAGTTTTTAACCCGGCGCTGTACCCTGTTACTTCTGCGTGGGGCTTTACAACAGGCGATTATAAAGTGCCGTCAGAGAATCAGATAAAGGAACTGCTTTTTCTGACGGATTACTCCAAAATTCAGATTGACGGCACTTCCATAAACTTGAAAGACGGAATGGCTTTGGATTTCGGCGCAATAGGCAAAGGCTATACCGGCGATGAAGTCATTAAGCTTTTGAAAGACAACGGCATTAAGTCAGCTCTTCTAGATTTAGGCGGAAATATTCAGTCTCTCGGCAAAAAAGCTGACGGCACTGAATGGAACATCGGAATAAAAAGCCCGTGGACAGGCAAAGCGGCTGCATCAATCAAAATTGCTGACAAAGCGGTTATTACAAGCGGCGGCTACGAACGCTTTTTTACAGCAGATGACGGCCATAACTACATTCACATTTTTGACGGAAAAACAGGCCGGCCGGTTGATAACGGCATTGCGGGTGTGACAATAATAGCAGAATCAGGCTTGTATGCCGACGCTCTAAGCACAACAATGTTTGTTATGGGCTTGGAAGATGCCGCAGTTTATTGGAAAGAACATTCAGATTTTGAAATGATTATCTTTACAGAAAACCAGGATTTATATTACACAGAAGGTCTTGATGGAAAATTGCAGCTTCTTGCAGATTTTGCTTCTGTAAATATCATCCAGAAATAGAATATCATTCATAAATAGCCTCTGCACTTAAAGCGGCGCGGGTTCTTTTTAAGAGATTGCCTTCTGAGCTGTTCAGAATCTTACAAAGTCCGCCAAAATACGCCAAAGCTACAGACAAAATTCCTTCTCCAGCCGGGCGGATGCTTGCAAGGCATTGGCTTAAGGCAGATAAAGCAGAAAGCTTTATGGCTTTTTCAATTCCTGAAAGCAGCGCGCCGTTCGTAATATTCCATCCGGCCAAAGAATAAAGAACCTCGCCTTGCGGCATCATTAATGTGGAAAAAATCACAAAAAGCCAAATGGAGATATGCGGCATAATTTTTATTTTTCTTTTTGATAAGATTTGCGCCGCAAAAGACAAGACTAAAGCACAAAGCAGCATATAAATGTTTTTCAGCATCATGACAACAACAGAAGCAATTAGAATTGCTGAAATCATGCAGATTGTTTTCGTCTTCTGCTTTTTTTCAATTCCGGGGCTTGTTTCCGGTTTTTCCTGCTTTACTAATTCCGGCACTTCTTCCGGTATATGAAGAATCTGACTGAGAAAGGCTGTAACAATTCCGCTTAATAAACTGAATAAGAGCATTGGTCCAAGAAGCGCGTTTGTTCCTTCGCCAAGATAAAGGCTGCTCAGCCAAATTTGAATCACTGCGCTACAGGCAGAGCCAAGCAATGAAACGCCATAAATACTTATCAGTCTGCCGCGGAACAACTTGACAATTCCATACATGAATAAGCCGCTTATTACAGACTGAACAAAAGAAATCAAAAAGAACGGTGAGAATAAAGTGCCGGCCATAAGGCAGCTTGCGACAGACTTAATAACAGTAAGAAGAATAAAACTTAGCGGATCAAGAGAAAATGATAAAAGAACGGCTACATTGCCAAGCCCAAACCTGAAAAACGGCAGAAAACGCGGAATAAAAAGCTCGGCATAAGAAAACAGCAGTGTAAGTGCAGACAAATAGGCAATACGTTTTTTATTCTGCGACAGCATCAAAGTCTCCATAATTTTCAATAGTAATAACAACTTTATTTGGCAGGCAGATTAATGGGCTTGTCCAGCCCTGTTCAACGCAAGTCTTATTCGGGCAAGGCGAATCAATAATATGAACTTTTCCGTCTTCAATTTGAAAGGTGGTAATTCCGATAGCGCCTTCTACTTTGTAGGTGCCGTTTTTCATTTGAAATTCATATTCTTTGCCGTCGGCAAGAACTCTTACAGTGCTTCCCTTTTTTGTGAGAGAATTTTTTGAAAGGAAAATTCCGGCAGCAAGAATTGCCGCAAATATAAAAATATCTAGAATTTTAAAACTCGGATTCAGTTTTTTCAATTAAGCAAAACCCCGAATGATAATTTTTTTAAGGTTAGAGGACTTTCAAAGGTCTGGCAAGTAGTTTTCCGCAATTTTGCAAGGCTTTAGCCTGAAAAATTGCTGACCTGCCCGAAAACTAACCGAGTTTCCAAACAGGTCTAAACTTAGTAAGCAAGAATCTCAGGTTTTTCGTACATACTCTCAAGAAACGGGCGCATGGCAAACATAACGTCTACAAGCTTAGTGTCAAAATGCTTTCCCCGGGATTCTTCAAGAATTTCAAAAGCCTCATCTACAGAAAAAGCCTCTTTATATGGCCGTTCGCTGCACAAAGCGTCAAAAACATCAGCAATTGCCATGATTCTTGCAGAAATCGGGATTTCTTCACCTTTGAGATGTTCAGGGTAGCCTGTGCCGTCCCATTTTTCGTGGTGATAAAGGCAGACTTCGGATGCAATGTTTACAAATTTGTTGTCTTCAACATTTTTTAATGTGCGTCTTACAATGCGCTCGCTTTCAACCGGATGTTTCTTTATTATTGCGTATTCTTCAGGCGTTAAACGCGCAGGTTTTATAAGAATTTCGTCCGGCACTTTCATTTTGCCTATATCATGAAGTGGAGCTGCCATTACTGCATAATGCAAATCTTCTATCGAAATACGGTCTGTGTAAATTTTCTTTTTAATCATGTAATTGACCATATGCGAAACAATCATGCTTGTGCGCTTTACATGCTCGCCTGTAGTTCCGTCGCGCAGCTCGATTAAATCTGCAAAGCTGTACAGAATACGTGTCTGCATTTCGCGCATTTTTATATTGTGGTCTATAAGCGACATCTTGAATTTGTTGGTCTGCACTGCAGAAATGCACAGAAGTGTTGTCATTGCGGCAAATTCAATAAGAAGTGCCGAACCTGAAGTTATGAGATAAAGGTTTCTTGAAACATTTAATGAGTAAAATCTGATTGTTTCTTCGCTTGTTAAGAAAAATGCTAAAAATGCACTTATAAAGCATATTATACACGCACAAAAAGAGAATTTCGGGTCAAAATAAAGAAACGTAATCAGCGGCATAACTGAATAGGACACAGTGACTTTTAGGTTTGGGTCTAAAGAAAGCGAAAAAACTATGCATTGGATGGTTATTGCTGCAAAGTATTTAAAGCGGCGTGAATTCGGTTTTTTCTTATAATAAAAGATCATTGCCGCAAGAAAAACTAAAGAGAGCGCAATTGAACCGCCTGCCTTTAACAGTGAATAATTATAAAGACCGGCAGCACAGCCTATAAAAATGGCTACAGGCACAAGACAAGTTACGGCATAAACTTTTACAACGAGTAAATTCATCTTTGACGTGTGATTGTCTAAAAAAGCTTTTTCTATTGTATCAATCTCGTTGTCCGACAATGCCTATTCCCACTTCTGCTGTTATTTAGAAATTTGTTACAAAGCAAGTATACACCCTGTTTTCAGCAAAAAATGTAAAAGCGTGTAAAATAACTATTATCGCTATTTTTCTTGTTGACAATAATCAAAAAAAAAGACAGTCTAAACACGTGAAATTATCAGAGAAGCGGAACGACGGCCGTTACAAAGATTTTGCCCGTATAGACGCACCTGACTTATGTGTTCTTCCAGGCATGTTGCTGGACATCAGCAAAAACGGCTGCCGGGTCAAATTTCCGGTACCAGTAAACATCAATAAAGAAGATGAATGTGAACTGAACATTCAGCCGTCCTGCAAGCAGGGGCTTAAACCTTTTTCTCTTACGGTAAAACCAGTTTGGGCAGATGAATCTGACGACAATAACGAAGCAGGTTTTTCTATTGTAGGCTCATCTGATTTCCGACGCCTTTCAAACTACCTCGATGTCCTTCACGAAGCTACAGTCGATTCTGACGAGCTTCTTCTGCAAGAATTATGCCTTTAATTACAAAACTGAAAGGTTCTGCGTTTCTGGCTTTTGAAGAAAAACAGGACTGGCTTGTTGACGAACTCTGTACCTGCTTTGGCGCAGACAGGGCAGAACTTGTCTTTTACGGCGATTTAGTCTATTGGCAAGATGCACCCGCTCAAGAAATAAAACCTTTCTGGTGCAGCACAGTCTATTTTGAGCCGTTCACCGTTGAGTTTCAGTCTGTCTCTGAAGCGGCAAACGCCCTCAAGCAGATTCAGCGCAACTGGGCGCCTTATCAGTTTACGCTTTTCAGACGCGCCGCTCTTATCCAGGAAAAGCTTCCGTACATAAACTTAAAGCCGCGCAATTTTCCGTATTCTGTGCCGCAGACCGAAATCGGCGCATGGACGCTGATTGACGAACATACGCTTTTTGCTTCTGCAAAAACCTCGAGCTTTCTTCCTTGCGGCAGAATCGAGTTTGTAGAAGACCATGAAAACCCGCCGAGCCGAGCCTATCTTAAAATCCAGGAAGCACTTGTACATTTTCAAGCATTTTTCGGTGATTTTCCGCAAAAAGGACAGCATTGCTTTGAGGCAGGCGCGTGCCCCGGAGGATGGACTTATGTGCTCGTACAGCTCGGCTGTTCGGTTTTCGCTGTTGACAGAAGCCCGCTTACCGAAAACTTGATGAAGAACCCAAGCGTGAAATTTCTTGCACACGATGCTTTTACACTGAAATGCGATGAGATTGAGCCGGTTGACTGGGTTTTATCTGACGTAATCTGCTACCCGGAGCGGCTGCTAGAGTGGGTCAAAATGTGGCTTGCAAGGCCGCGCGTGCCGAACATGATTTGCACTATAAAAATGCAGGGCGAAACCAACTGGGAAACTATAAAAGCTTTTGCAGCACTGCCTGACAGCAAGGTGATTCACCTGAACTATAACAAGCATGAGCTGACGTGGCTTCACAAAGGTTCACGATAAGAAAATAAAAAATTCACATTTTGGATATTTTTTATTTAAAAGCTGTGTTATAATAAGAGGCAGAAACATGGGGGTTCTTCTATGAATGTTAAGATTATCAATCCATTTTTATCTGCAGGTCTTTCTGTCTTTGAAACGATGTTCAACCTTGGTTCTACAAACAAAGAGCCTTTCTTGCTTGATGTAAGCATGGGCCACCCATGGGAAATTTCGGGTTTGCTGGGCATTACCGGCGATTACAGTGGAATCGTTGCATTCAGGCTCGGGCGCACGCTCGCTTATAAGATGCTTGAACTTTCTGGTATGGGTGAAATCAAGGAAGACGAAAAAGAAGAGATGGCTAAGCAGCTTGTTGCTGAATTTACAAACGTCGTATCAGGAAACGCCATTTCAAGTCTTACCGATGTAAATCTCAAGGTTTCTCCGCCTGTCACAATTTCCGGCAGAAACCATTCAATTTCGTGGCCGAAAAATTATCCTGTAATAGCTATTCCGTTCATAACGAAGTACGGCGCATACGAAGTTGATGTCTGTTTCAAATAGCAGACATACCCGCTAATGAACGAACCCCGACGCAGAGCGTACGGGGTATCGTTCTTTCTCATAAGGTATCGCAGTCGGATTTCATACCCTTTGTTTCGAC
>CADBUT010000019.1 GCA_902797925.1 uncultured Spirochaetaceae bacterium | reverse complement strand
CCAGAAGACTATGCAGCATACGCAAAATACTTTGTAGATGCTCTTCCATATAACGCAGAAGAACTTAAAGCAATGGCTGCTCTTTCAGAGAAAGATCTTGAAATTGCAACAGCTAAGCTTTCTATCGAAGACGTAAAGAGCCGTAGATAGTCATTAAAGGATAATACGGAAAAACTCCGTTTTATCTCTCTTACCAGGGAGCAGCGGAATAATAAACAGGTCTACTGCTCCCTTTTTTTTAGGATGCAAAAAATCAGATGAATAATAATGGAAAATTATCAGGCAGCGGAAATTTTGCCAGATTTAAGAAAAGCCGTTATTTTGGCGTAACAACTCTCATAGTTTTAGCTATTTTGTGCTGGGGAATCTTTAAGATTTTGTCCCCTCAGAATTTCGGAACATCAAAACTTATGTCTGACTATCTTCAGACAAGTATTCAATATGCAGTTGGCGGATGTGGCTTCTACTTTATTGTTGTAATGGGCCTCTTCGATTTTTCTATAGGCGCGAACATCGTGCTTTCGTCTATGGTCGGCGTTCTGCTTTCAAGGCATTTCGGTTATTTCGGTCTCATCGGCGGCACTCTTGTTACAGGCGCATTGATTGGTGCTTTTAACGGCATCTTCTATTCAAAGCTCAAGATTCCTTCAATGATTGTAACAGTCGGCCTTATGCTCATACTCGAAAGTGTTGCAAATTATGTTGTGCGCCTCGATACTTCGGGCTTTCCAGGCAAGCTTACAAACGCTTCAATTTTGGCATTCAATCATGCTCCGTGGAATTATGTCGTTGCATTCAGCGCATTTCTGCTGATGGTTTTCATCCTGCGCTTTACAAGAATCGGAACTTACTGCAACGCAATCGGCAGCAACGAACTTGTTGCAAAAAACATGGGTATCAGCGTAGAAAAATATAAGTTTATCGGCTTTGTGCTTCTTCACTTTTTTGTAGGCATTATGGCACTTCTGACCGTAAGCTACGGAAAAGGCATTCTTGCCGTAACAGGCATGACAAGCATGGACAGAAACTTCAAGCCTTTGATGGGAACATTCTTCGGCGTTGCCTTTAAGAAATATGGCTGCCCGGTTACGGCAATTGTAATCGGCGAATTCATCATCACAATGATTTTTAACGGCCTTGTTGCGCTTGATGTGCCTACAACAATCAACGACTTTGTTACAGGCGCAGTTCTCCTTGCTATCGTTACGCTTACCAACCGCGGAAAGATTGGCAGCGTTGTCAAATAATGGAGGAGAATCAGATGAATCAGGTACTTTTAAAGGCTGAAAATATAAACAAATACTTCGGAATAACGCATGCCGTAAAGGACATGTCGCTTGAGCTTTTTCCGGGCGAGATTCACGGTCTTATCGGCGAGAACGGTTCGGGTAAATCGACATTCAGCTCAATGCTTTGTGGCATTTATTCAATGTCAAGCGGCACTTTTACGTTGCTCGGCAAAGAGATAAGACCGAAAAGCCAGGTTGAAGCCAACAAAGAGGGCGTTTCAATCATCGTGCAGGAAATGGGCACGCTGCCGGGGCTGACAGTTGCGGAAAACATCTTTTTGGGTGAAGAAGACAAGTTCATGCACGGCATTGTAAAAGATACAAACGCCATGAACAAAGAGGCGCAGAAGCTTCTTGATTCTTATGGCTTTACGAATATCAAAGCTTCAAAAATGATAGACATTTACTCTTTTGAAGAGCGCAAGCTTGTAGAAATTGTAAAAGCTACTTATTTTAACCCGAAAATCCTTGTTGTAGATGAAACTACGACAGCCTTAAGCCACGACGGAAGGCAAGAACTTTTTAAGGTTATGAACAAGACGCGCGAAATGGGCTCAACCGTAATCTTTATTTCGCACGACCTTGATGAAGTTCTTGAGCATACAGACAGAATCTCTGTATTGCGCGACGGCGTGCTTGTAAAGACTTTCAACACAAAAGACGTTACAACAGACGACCTTAAGCGCGAAATGGTTGGCCGCGAGCTTGACGACAAATATTACCGCACAGACTACGGCGAAGCTGTGTCTGACGAAGTTGTGCTTTCTCTTAAAGACTTGTCTGTTCCGGGCGAGTTTGATGACATCAATCTTGAGCTGCACAAAGGCGAGATTCTCGGCATCGGCGGCCTTTCAGAATGCGGCATGCACGAAATCGGCAAGGCTATTTTCGGCGCTTCATATAATAGAAAGGGAAAAGTCACTTTAAGCAGCGGCTACGAAATCAAAGACATTCCGGGCGCAATTAAGCACAGCATTGCTTATGCTTCAAAAGACCGCGACAACGAATCAATCGTCATTGCTGATTCAATCGGCGAGAACATTGTGTTGCCGTCTTTGAGCGACCATTCAAAGCACGGCTTCTTGAACCTGAAAGGCTTGGACAGCTTTGCTGAAAAATTTGCGAAGCAGATGAGCACAAAGATGACCGGCATCAAGCAGTATGTTTCAGAGCTTTCGGGCGGAAACAAGCAGAAAGTTGTTCTGGCACGCTGGATTGGAAAAGATTCAGACATTCTGATTCTGGATAGCCCGACGCGCGGTATAGATGTTAGGGTAAAAGCTGATATTTATTCTTTGATGTCGGAACTCAAAAAGAAAGGCAAATCAATCATCATGATTTCTGAAGAATTGCCTGAGCTTTTGGGCATGAGCGACCGCATCTTTATAATGAAAGACGGCAAGTTTAACGGCGAATTTAAGCGCAGCCGCGAACTTGGCGAAAAAGACCTCATTGCAAAGATGATATAGGAGAAAAGTATGACCAATCAAGTTGCAGTAAAAACTGAAAAAAATATAACTGAAGAAGAGTTGGCCAAAAAAGCAAAAATCAAGCAGATTTTTTCTAATTTTGGCCCGGCGTTCGGTTT
>CADBUT010000018.1 GCA_902797925.1 uncultured Spirochaetaceae bacterium | reverse complement strand
CCTAAAAGCTCTTTTAAGCCGTCTTCATCGCGGGTGCCTTCGACGCGGGTCTGAATCTTGCCGTCTTTTACCACCATCAAAGTCGGTACACTTAAAATGCGGAGACGGTCAGCGAGTGTGGGTTGATCTTCCACATCAACTTTATAGACTTTCACTTTTCCGGTGTGTTCTTCTGCAAAGTCTTCGAGAATCGGTGCCATCATTTTGCATGGACCGCACCAGGGCGCAAAAAAATCTATAAGAATTGTACCGCTGCTTTTAAATATAAGCTCGTCAAAGGTTTCGGCAGTCAGTATGCTAACCATGCTGCACCTCTTTTGTTGTAAGCGGGGCTAGAATTTCTATTTCGCTTATACCGCGGTGAATTGCGGCCCTGCGCAAAAGCCCGTCCGGGAACAAAGCCGAGCAGTTTCTTCCGCTTGTCTTTGCAAAATAAAGTGCCTTGTCAGCGCGGTCGATTAAAACGCGGGGCTCAGCTTTTTCAGAATAAGAGATAAGACATGCGCCGAGGCTTATTGTTACAGAAAGTCTTGTACCGTTTACGTTTACTTCCGAAGAACTTACCGTCTGTCTGAGTCTTTCTGCCAGTGAGGTTAAACCGACTGAGTCTGTCTCTGGAATCACAATTGCGAATTCTTCGCCGCCAAACCTGCAAAGACAGTCTTCTTTCCGCAGAACCGCGCTCATCGCGGAAGCAATTGTAATAAGCACTTTGTCACCGGCAAGATGTCCCCATGTGTCGTTGAACTTTTTGAAAAGGTCAATGTCTATCATAAGAAGTCCGGCTGTGTGCTTGTAGCGCCGCACAATCGCCGTAGTTTCTTCAAGCTTGTTGATAAAGTAGTCGTATGTGTAAAGCCCGGTTTTTGGGTCGGTAATCGACGTTTTGTAGTGCATGTCGTTCTGAATCATTACAGAAAGAACGCTAAACATGTGTGTTATGTAGTCAATTTCGGCGCGCGTATAAGCGCTGCCTGTCAGTTTGTCGCTGAAAATTGAAAAGCCGTAAATGCCGCCGATTCCCTTTAACGGGAAAATCATCAGCGGGTGTATGTCAAGAAAATCCTGGCTGAAGCTTTCAATGCCCATCTTTTCTTTGATTTTTTCAAATTCGTTGTCGGTGTTGCCCTCGGCATAATATCTGTGAAGTGTCTTGTAATTTGAATCGTCGATTCGGTCAGAAACTCTTCCTATGTTTCTGTAGCAGTATTGAAGAATAGAATTTTCTCTTGGCGGCTGAATCAGAAAAGCCATGAACTGCGGCAGAAAATAATCGAGAAACCTTGTGCTGATAAACTCAAACATGCTGTCTGCGCTTGTAATCAACAGAAGAGCGGCACTGTCATCAATAAGTCTGTGGAGCTGTCTGTTTTCATGCTGAAGATCTTTATTTCTTTCGAGCATTCCAGAATTGCTCAATGAATTGAATTGGGCAATAAAATCGTTTGTTATCTGTTCTGCCATGGCATTCTCCGCTTTTGCATGCTTGTTACATCATATCATAGGTTTTACGTTTTTTAAAAGATATTTTTCAAGCTCGTTGTGAACATGCTTTTTGTCAGCAGTCCAAAGCGGTGCAATCAGAATCTTTTTAGCGCCGTCGCCAGTCAGTCTGTGTATAACTATATTCTGCGGAATAATGCTCAATGCTTTTGCGACAAGCTCAAAGTATTTTTCCATTGAAAGGCACTCAAACTTGCCGTTGCGGTAATCTTCTGCAAGGTCGGTATTCTCTAAAACGTGAAGAAGCGCAATTTTTATGCCGTCAGTTCCGGCTTTTAGGGAATGGCGCACCGTTTCAAGCATGTCTTTTTCAGTTTCACCCGGCAGCCCGAAGATTATATGCGTAACAACGTGGATTTCTTTTGAGATGGCGTGGAGTTTCTGCACGGCTTTGTTGTATTCGCTTGTTTCATAATTGCGGCGGATATATTCAATTGATTTCTGGTTTGTCGTCTGAAGCCCAAGCTCTACAGACACAAAAGTTTTTTTGCAGAGGCGCGCTATTGCTTCTAAGACCGGCGCTTCAAGGCAGTCGGGGCGGGTCGCGATTGCCACACCGGCAATGCCGTCAGCTTCTGCCGCCTTATTCCACAAAGCTTCAAGCCGGTTTATATCGCCGTAAGTGTTTGTAAAGTTTTGAAAATAAGCGATAAATTTTGCTCCTGGGCTTTTCCCGGTTTTAGCCTGAACTTTCAGTTTTGCCTGTTCAATCTGTTTTTCAAGTGGAAGGCTTCGCTCCGCCGCAAAATCGCCTGAACCCGACTGACTGCAAAAAATGCAGCCTCCTGTTCCTTTTGTACCGTCGCGTGTCGGGCATGTGCAGCCCGCATCAAGCGAAATCTTGTAGACTTTGCAGCCGAATTTTTCCTTGTAGAAGTCAGAAACAGAGCGGTAAAGCATAGGCAAAAATGCGGCGGCTCAAATCAACGCATAATCCAGACTTGGTAGCGGAGCGGTGAATTTGTAAAAAGCGTTTCCGGCAATACCAGATATTTTGCAGGAATTATGTCCTGCGCCTGTTTCAGAATATAATTGTAATTGAAATTATTCGTAAAGCGTTTTACGCCATGTCTGCTTGCAAGGTCGGGCGTGTATTTTGTAATCGGATAAATGGAAATATTTGCAAAGCCGTTACCGTAATTCGTAACAAGCGGCAGCAGCGACACATTGCTGAATTGTGTTTCACCTGTATCGAGATTTTTCTCAATCGTCATAGACAAAAGTCCGCCGATTACGCGCGGCCCTTCGTTCTGGCTTGAAATCAGATTGCCGAGCGAATATGCCACAAGAACGCGTCTGCCGTCACTTGCGCGCAGCTCTTCTATTGGCTGAAGTACGTGCGGATGTGTGCCTATGATTATGTCAGCGCCCCAGTCCGCAAGCTTCTGTGCAAGCTCAGTCTGAGTTTTATTCGGCTTAGTCTTGTATTCTTCGCCCCAGTGTGCAGAAACCACAACAAGGTCGCTTTTGCTTTTTGCGTCTTTTATCATTTTTTCAAGCTGTGCCTCGTCGTTTGCGCGCCCAATCTGTAGTTTTGACTTTTCAGGCAGCGTCAAACCGTTGAGCGAAGACGTAAATGCGACAAACCCGAGTTTTATGCTGTTTTTTTCGATAATTCTGACAGTATCCATGTCTTCTTTGTCAAAAAAAGCACCCGAAACAACGGCTCTGTCCTGATTTTTCCAGTAGTTCAGTGAATCGCGCAATCCTGCTTCTTCTTTATCGAGCATGTGGTTGTTTGCAATGCTTATCATGTTAAAGCCCGAATCAAGTACAAAGTCGCCCATTTCTTTTGGCGAGCAGAAGCGCGGGTAAGTTGACGGCGTAAAAGACGGCGCAACAAGCGTTTCCTGATTGATAAACGCAAAATCCGCAAGTTCTACGAACGGCAATAATTCCGTATAGGCACTGTCAAAAAGATACTTTGGAATGCTTGTGTCTTTTGCTTCAAGCTTTGCGGCTTTTGCCCTGTTTTCAGCCTGTGTATAAATCGGCGAATGAATCAAGTTGTCACCCACGGCAATTAAGCTTGCGCTTACAATTTCCGGCTCTTTTTCTTTTGGCTTAGACTGATGCTTCGCAGTCTGCTGTGTCTGTTTCTGTTCTGTTACCGGCTCTGTCTCAATGCCGGAATCTTTTTTTGATGTTCCTTTGCTTGTCTGACAGGAAGTAAGCAAAACTATTAAGATAATTAAAATACAGGGTTTTATGCGTGCCATTTATATAAAATAGCCTATTATGTACAGTTTTTGCAAGTTATGTGCCTATATTGCACCGGTTTCAACATGAAAAAACGATTTAGAAATTGTACCATAGTAAGAACTTGCTCTCGGCGAATCCTGTCACGCAAAAAGGCTTCGGCACTTCGTGCCTGCAGAGTTTTTTGCGCGCCAAAATCCGCCTACGCAAGTTCTTATTAATGCATATCTGTGTAGAAGCAAAATCAATTTTTATATGAAATTACAGTTCCCAATCACACTGGAATATTTCTAATGTATTATCATCATTTAATATAAATATTTTTACTAATAATTCTCCCTCAGAAAATGCTACTACATTATTTTTATCAAATTTAACATCCCATTGCTCTACTGGTTTTGATTTATAAAAATCTTCAAGTGAATTATATTTCTTTACTAAATAAAATGGATGTCCGACATTTTTTTCGAAGTAATCTTTTACAGGTAATTCGTTACAAATAATTTCCTCTACCAAAAATTGTTTTATAACATAATCAGTATGGAAATAGTTTAATATTACAACATCATCATTGTCTGTATTCCACATTATTGAATGTGCATTAACAATACTGAAAATAAAACATGAAATGAAAATAATAATTTTTTTCATTTGTTCTCCGTTTTTATTGAACCTAGATTGCACCGCTTTCTTTTGAAAAGCAGATTGTCATGGTTGTGCCTTTGCCTAAGCCTTCACTTTTGGCTGAAATTGTTGCGCCGAGGTTTTTGCACAGTGTCTGGGCGATTGCAAGACCAAGCCCCGAACCGCCGGTTCTGTGGTTACGCGATTCATCTGTTCTGTAAAGGCGCTCAAAAATGTGCGGCAAGTCTTTTTCCGCAATGCCGTTGCCCTTGTCTGAAACTGAAAGGGAGTTTGTTTCCGGCTCAAAGGCGAGTGTTATTTCTGCCGGTGCAGGGCTGTAAAAAATGCTGTTGGTTATAAGAATGCGCAGAATCTGTGTAAGAATGTCCGGATTTGTAAAAAGCACAGCGTCTTGCGGACATTCTATAGAAAACAGAACTTCCGGCGAGACAAGCTTTAAATCTGTCACAATTTTATTCAGCATAAAATTGATTTTGACAAGAAGCTTTTCGGGCGGAGCCTGCCGCTCGCTTCTTGAAAGGAGGAGCAGATTCTCTACAAGAGACTGCATGGATTTTGTTTCTGAATAAAGTGTTTCAAGCGAAGAATCAAGCACGTTGGTGTCAGTCTTGCCCCAGCGGCGCAGCAAATCAAGGTGGCCGAGCAGAACGGCAAGCGGTGTACGAAGTTCATGCGAAACGTCTGAAGTAAAGCGGCGCTCACGCTCAAAATCCTGCTGAAGCCTTGCAAAAAGCCGGTTGAATGTTTTCGCAAGTTCCAGAAGCTCATCTTTGGAATTCGGTTCCGGTATGCGCTTGTCAAGCTGAGACGCGCTTATTTCGTTGGCTGTCCGCGTAATGTCTGCAACAGGGCGGAGCATTCTAGAAGAAAGAAATTTTGCCGTCAAGAACGAAATAATCAGAAGCGGAATCGCAAAAAAGAGCATGACTTTCGGAAGCTTTGTAAGAAGCTTGTCGATGCTGTCTACGTCCATGTTCAAAGATGTCTGAATATTTAAAGAGCCTGACGGGATAGACAGATAAAGAATGTTCAGGTCACCGTCGGTGTAGTAGTTCTTTTCTATAAGGCGCTTGGGCTGCATTCCGTCTGTAAGCGGCAGCACCGGCAGAGACTGGTCATTATAGCCCAAAAGAACAGGTGTTCCGTATTGGGTTACAAAATATACTGTATACGAAATATAATATGGAATACGTGCCTGCCTCACATGCCGGTCAACTGCATCAAAACTCATCTGAAGATTCTGCCAATAATTCGGTTCTTCCTGCGTAAGCTTTATTGCAAGCGTTATAAACTCAGACTGCGTTTCTTCGTCCATAAATTCGCTCGAAATTCGCTTTGTATGTTCAATTAGCTCGTCAGATTTCTGGCTTAAAACGGTTGTCTTTAAAAGACCGGTTATAAGATATGTGGAAAGCGAAACAATCAGAAAAGTGAGGATACAGAATATCAGTGCTATCCGGGTTGAAATAGACAGTCTGAAGTCTTTAGGTTTAAGTCTGCTAAACATTTGATGGTTTCCGAATCGTATAACCGGCTCCGCGAACTGTAGTTATATAGGAAACATTGAAAACTTCGTCGATTTTGGTTCTCAAATAGCGGACATAAACATCAACGGAATTTTCGTCAATGTAGTGATCTTCGCCCCAGACCTCGTTGATAATATCAGTTCTAGACAAAACTTCGCCCTGGTGGCAGAGAAGGCACTTTAAGAGCAGAAACTCAGTTTTTGTAAGTGAAACAAGAGTCTGGTCTATAAAGACTTCATAACTTGCTGCATTTAGTGTAAGCCGGTCAAATGTAATAACAGACGATGAAGCCGGTGAAGAAGCAGCCGGCGAAGTTTCCTGCTGTGCCGAACGTCTTAAAACAGAGCGTATGCGCGCTAAAAGTTCTTCTATTGCAAAAGGTTTTGCAATATAGTCGTCAGCACCGGCGTCCAGTCCGTTTACCTTGTCAAAGGTTTCGCCGCGTGCCGTAACAAGTACAACCGGAATCTGCGACAATTTGCGGATGCGGCGCAGAACTTCAATTCCGTTCAGTTCCGGGAGCATTATGTCAAGCAATACAATAGAAAATGGTTCCTGTGTATTGTCGTTAAGGCTTTTTTCAAAAATGGTAAGAGCTTCGCGGCCTGTCTGTGCCAAAGTTACGGTATAACCTTCATGTTCAAGCTCAAGCTTTTCAAAACTTGCAATATTCGGTTCGTCTTCTACTATTAAGATGTTCACAATTACTCCACAAATTTATCTGTTTTTGAAACTTCTGTTCTATGAATAAGTTTATTGATAAGTGACGGTGAATTCAAGATTTTCAATTGAACGCCCGTCAATTTTTACACCGTCATAGGCTGTTATTTTATCGATGTGGACAAAAAGTTTTTTCTTCCCTTTTGAATCAAGTTCATAAATTTTGTCCATAGGGATAAAAATGTGAACTTCATTGCCGACTCTGTTAAATTTTATGGAAACAGAGGAGTCAAGAGTAACGGAATTGATAGATATTGTTGACGGCGTAATCGTTTTTGGATTGACGGGAATATTAAAAGTAACTATCAGAATAAACGAAAGATCTGTCTGCTTGGCGGATGTTTTTTCAAGGGCAAGCTGGCGCTGCTGTACTTCGGCAAAATTCTGCGTCTGACTTTTCTGGTCATCAAGAGAATCAGAAACAGGCTTTCTATGCTGAAACCGCGGCTGGGCATCTACATGTGCCATTGTCAGACAAAAACATAATAAAAAGAGAAAACTTAAAAATGTATGAGAAAAACATTTTAATCTAAACATCCAAATTGAGTATATACCGTATTGAAATAACAGTACATTAAAATCTGCTAAAATTTGAATATTTTTTATAAGGCAGTTTTAATCTTATTTTAATGTACTGTTGAAAAAGCAAGGTTATACTGATGCCATAAAGGTCGCTAAAGACAGAAATGAACAGTTTTTTAGAGGACGACTGGAAAGCTGTTGATTCGTGCGGAGGGTTTCATACCCCGACACTTGGGTTGAAATAAAGGGTATGAAACCCGACTGCAATACCTTATGAGAACAACGAACCCTTGCTGTGTTTAGTAAATAAAGCTATTGTAAATAGATATTTCTATTTCTATGGTTCATGCCACGATGCTTGCATTGGGGTTTGTTGATTTCTGTCAATACAGGAGATTTTATGAAGAAAAAGTTAATCACTGCATGTACGGTTACGCTTTGCTTTATGATATTTTGTGCCAGTGCCCAGCCGCCGCATAAAGGTCCGCATCCAAGACCGGATCCGGCAAGCCCGCAACTGCTGACACCTAAGAAGGCACCGCCGCCTCCGCACCATCATCATGCAAGGCCTTTGCCGCCGCCACCGCCAGTCCGGTTTCATTACTACCGCTCACGGCCGATAGTTGTGTACAGAAGTACAAGCCGCGTTTACCGTGACCCGCCGCCAGTAAGATGAGATTTGCCCCTTACAAAGACAGTAGTCGAATACGAGTATGTCTATGACTGCGATTATGACTGTCCTGTTCAGGGAACGGTAAAAGCTGTTGACCCGGCTTCGGGTACTTTGGTTGTAGAGTCTGACGGCGACACGCTTATCGTAGAAGCTTCTGCATCGACAAAAATTTTCCGCGATAACGATGATCCGAACGCTGCCAACCGTTCTCCACGCGGTGTTATAAGCATCGGCATCGGTGACATACGCAAGGGAGACTTTGTAGGTATTCAGGTTTCAGACAGAGGTGATGTAACAATAGGTGCTTCTATTGTTCATGTCTTTGATTTGAGAAAATAGACTGTAAGGCTGTCTTTTAAGGCAGCCTGAAACAGCACTTCAATAAGCTTATATGTTATGTAAGCTTATTAAAATGCTGTAAATGTTATTTACGGTATTTAGAGTGAATGTTCGCATTTTATGCCATTTTGCTTGACAGCTCTCCTTTTCCTTCATACTTACTTTCTTGCTTTCTGGGGAAATGCAGATTTTGAAATCCGTCTGCATTTCCCCTTTCTTTTTTTCTCTCATATCGATAAGATTCTCTATGTTTTCCAAAGTTTGAAACAGGGAGTATTTTATGAGTATATTTCAGTCGCTCTTTTTAGGAATTTTGCAGGGTATAACGGAATTTCTACCGGTGTCCAGCTCGGGGCATCTTGTAGTGGCTCAAAAGCTGTTCGGTTTAGACGGAGTTCCGCTTATTTTTGATGTCTGCCTTCATGTTGCAACTCTTGCGGCAGTTGTGCTCTTTTTTAGAAAGACAATAATCGATTTAATTTCAGTTTTTATAAGAATGGTGGTAAAAAAGCCGCTCGACGGTGACAAGCCGAAGCAGACAACCATTCTCGCTGTTATTGTTGCGACTGTAATAACAGGCGTTCTCGGCGTTGTTTCAAGCCATTTTATAGAAGATGCGCCTATAAAGCTTGTCTGCACCGGATTTATCGTAACCGGCATTCTGCTTGTTTTTGCAACAGTGCTTGATAAATCGGGAAAGACTGCGGCTGGTTCATCTTCAGCTGAAGAAGCTTCCGCAGCAGAGCAGACTGAAGGTGCAGTGAGCGTAAAGCAGGGCATTATCTGCGGCATTGCGCAGGGGTTCGGCACTCTGCCCGGCATTTCGCGTTCTGGCAGCACAATTTCTGCTGCTATTCTTTCTGGCGTAGACCGCAAAACAGCTGGCGAATTCTCTTTTATTCTTTCAATTCCTGCAATTTTGGGCGCTTTCATTCTTGAAGTAAAAGATTTGGGCGAAATGACAGGCGTTGTGTCTGTGCCCTGTCTTGCGGCGGGCTGTCTGGCTGCGTTTCTTGCAGGCTTAGGCGCTTTGTTTGTGCTTATGAAGCTTATAAAAAGCGGCCGGCTCGGATTTTTCGCAATTTATTTGATTCCGCTTGGAATAGCCGGATTATTCCTTTTTTAGCTTACATCTGGAGCGGGCGCAGAATACGCGGAACTATTTGCTTTTTTCTGTGTCCTGTGTCTTATTCAGTTTGTTGCTTTCAATTTGCGGTTTTGTACCTATTATTTCCTGCACAACCTGATGAACGGTTTTGTTGTAGTAAAGATAGCCGTACAAAGACGCGGCAGAAAGCACCTTGCGCCCGTAATCACGTGTTTCTTTAAATGGAATTGTCTCAAGGAACAGGTCTACCGGCAAATCTTTCGCGGCTTTCTGCCATCGGCGTACGCGTGCGATTCCGCCGTTATATGCAAAAAGCGCCATCATAATTGAATTGTCAAGCCGCTCTGTCAGATTGTTCAGATAATATGCACCGAAGTTTACGTTTGTCTCTGCGTCAGTTAAGTCATATTCTTTGATTTTAAGCTTTTTTGCAATGTCGCTTGCTGTGGCATCCATAAGCTGTGCAAGACCTGTCGCACCGGCCCTCGATGTAATTGTTCTGTCAAAATAGCTTTCTGTTCTTATAAGCCCGAAAAGCACATCTTCGTTCACACCGAATGTCTCCGCCGCCGCTTTGACTTCTTCAAGATATGGACGCGGATACAAAAGGCAGAGAATATCTTTTGTAAGCGTTGAATCCGAACGTCCTGCGGCATAGCTTATAATGCGCAGTGCGTTGTAATGCAGCTTACAGTCTTTTTCTGCTGCGCTGCTGAAAATCTGCGAAAGTTCAGAAGCACACTCAATGCTTATGTCGTGGTAGTGTGCCCTATAAGTTTTGTAAGCCTCGTCAAAAAGTGCATGCTTTGCATAGCCTACAACGAATGCTTCGAGCGCTTTGTCTTCTTCAAAATGAATTGTGCTGTTTTTTTCTATTTCTTCCTCAATAGGAATGCCGAGCTGTTCTGCCGCCAGAAACCTGTAATAAAGCGCTGTGTGGTTTCCGTCATAAGCTTTTTCGTAACATTCCTGGGCTGCCTGTAAACGGCTCAATCCCTGAAAAGGATTCTCCGCCATTGTTTCTTCGATTAGACGGCCGCTTATATAGGCATATCTTGCCAGCGAATCCGGCGCGGCGTAGCCCTGAATAAGCATGTAAGTCTCAACAAAGTCATTCCAATAGCAGCCCTGCAGCAAATCTTCTGCTATAGTTTCAAGAAAATCATCAAAATATTCTGGATCCTGCCATGTCGGGGCGTATGTTTTTAGCGCGTCTTTTGCCGCTTCAAGCGAAACCGTCCTGGCTGTTTTCAGGTAATACCACAGTGCGTTGTCATATTTTGCCGGTGTCGGAGCGGCGTGCATTGAAAGGATAAATGCATTAAGTGCTGCGTCAAAATTTTTCTCGTTGACGGAAAACTGGGCGCAATAAAACCATGCAAGAAAAGCTATATCAGGGTCTTTTGTTTTTTCTGCGATTGTCCTGAAAGTTGATGCACCTTCTTTTGCGGCAGTTCCGCCGTACAGTTCCGCGCGGCCAAAATCAGAGAAAACCTTGCCCGTAAAATTTTCAGGCGAATACGGAAGAGCTGCCAGCATTAAAAGTGCCTGTTTGTACTTTTTCTGTTTTACGCTTACTCTGAATTGCAGAAGCTCCGCCAGTGTTCCGGGGTTCTGCCCGTTAACAGTCTGTGCAGAGTCCTTTTCTTCCTGCGGAAGTTCTTCCCAAAATTTTAAGAAAGATTCATGCTCTTCAGAAATGTTCCAGTTGTTTACCCATAAACTGAAATATTCTGTAAATTTCGGGTTTTTTGTTTTTAAAAGGCAGAGAAGCTGATACTTTGTCTTTTTGTTCTGCGCTTCTAAGTTGAGCTCAATGCGCTTTTTTTGCAGTTCCGTCTTTGCTTTCTGTTCATCCTGTGGAAATGCAAAATCAGCCAAAGCCGGCAGAGGACAGGCTTTCAGCGCTTCTTTGTACTTTTTCTGGTTGAATAATTCTTCAAGAATGTAAAAGTCTGCATCGCGTTCCTGCGGATAAGCTTCTGCAAAATATTTTGCGGAAGCTTCCCTTTCCTGCGGCGTACCAACCGAACAGAGTTTGCGCGCACATTCCTGTGCAATCTGCCATGATGCATGAGTTTTTCCGTAGCGCAGAAGTTCTGCTGCCCGCTCTGTTTCACCGATATTCAGAAGATGCAGTGCTGTGTAATAGCATGAATCGGGTTCAACTGTAGAGGTAAAAGACGGTGAAGATACAAGCTCTTTAAGCGCGTCAAAATCAGAGTCATTGAGAATTTCAAGCAGTTTTTCCTGATTTTCAGTTGAGGTTTGAGCTTTGCAGGCGGTGCATGCTACAAGAGGCATAACTACCGCCATTAAGAGACATAGAATTCGCATTAAAATTACTGAGGCGGAATCTTTATCCATGTTCCGGACAAAATAAAGTCAGGATTTTTGATATTATTTGCCCTGGCAATTTTTTCATACATCCATGGGTTTTTATAGAATGTATCTGCAATATCCCAGAGTGTGTCGCCCCATTTAATCTGATAGTCTTTTGTATCTTTTTCAGAGGCTCTTCTGGAAGCAGGAGCTGGAACAACTACAGGCGCATCAATAATTACAATTGAATCTTCTTTCGCAGAATAAGCTGAACTTATGCGGTCTATTAATGCTGCATCAACAGGTTCCGGCTTTTCTGTGACAACAGTTACAGACTGATATTTGACAGCCGGAGCTTTGTCAACAACCAAAGGCTGCAAAGGTTCTTTGTTTCTAGAACCGGCAAGCCAGATAAAGATGCATGATAAAAGCGAGATAATTGCACAAATGACACAGATAACCGGCACAAGCGGAATCCGAGATTTCCCTGCATTCGGGTCAAGAAAGTCAAAGTCAGAAAAACCGCTGTCTGAAGACTGCTGGTCAGAGAAAAGATCAGGAGCTTCTGAGCTGTTGTAGTTATCATCTGAATTAAAAAGCTCTTCATCTGCTGATTTTGCAACACCGGCTGCTGCTGCAATGTCTTCATAAGTTTTATCGTATTCATCGGCAATGTCGTCGTAACCGTCGTTTGAAACAGAGAATGCACTCATGTCCGGCGTAATGCTTGCAGCGGTTGCACCTGCTGTTGCGGCTATGGCTTCGTAAGTTTCATCGGCAGAAGAATCGTCTGCAAAGGCGTCATCGGCTACAGTTTCGTTTGTGTACAGAGACGGGTCGTTTATGTCAAAATTCAAGTCATCATCGCCGGCACTGTCTGTGACAGGTGTATCATCTGAAATTGTTGCCGGGTCCGGCAGGTCAAAGTCGTCTAAATCTGCAAGCCCCAATGCATCGCTGCTTGTGTCTGAATCAAAAGGAACAGGCTCGTCAGAAATGCCGAAAGTGTTTTCAGCTTCTGTATTGTTTGAGCCGATTGCAACTAACGAGACTGCGCTGTTTGTAGAGCCGCCGCTTTCCTTGTCATAGACTTCCGCAGAAAGCTCATCATTTTCATCAAGTGAAACAACAAAATCGATGTCTACAGCTCTTTTCTCATGAGGTTTCAGACCCTCTATCATGAGCGTGTCAACATATTCTGCATCTGAAAAACTTTCGTCAGATGCACAGAAAAGCGTAATCTGTGCCGCTGTCTGATTATCACTGGCAGTTGTAATCTGCAGCCTTTTTTTAGCGGGTTTTCCCCTGGTGAGAATCGGATAAAAAGTACCGTCGGCCTGTTTTATGCCTATAATATTTTTGCTCATAATATACTATACATGGTATTATGGTATGCCCTTCTTGTCAACGCAGTTTCTTGACAGGTTCAAAATGTAACAGCATAATAAACCTTATGATTTTCCCTATAATTATTTCAATTATTGTTATCGGTCTTGCTTTTTTGCTTGTAATGAGTTTTTTGTCTGAACAGAAAAAGGCAAACAAACCTGACAAGAAACGGGACAGACAGTCAATTATGCGGGAAGCAAATCGTAAACTGGCGCAGGATCCGCATAACCCGCAGGCATTGAAGATGCTTGCCGATTTGTATTTCAGCGAAGCCGCATGGGATAAAGCATTTCCTCTGTATAATCTGATGATTGATATATCCGCCGCTCATGCAGAAATAGACACAGTTACAACAGGCCTCAGATACGGAATTTGCGCTATAAAAATGGATAGAGCCGCAGACGCTTTTAAAGGTCTGGTGCTTGCACATAAATTCGAAGTTAATAATGCTGAAGTAAACTATTATCTGGGTCAGGCTTTTTATTTTAGCGGCGATTATGAAAAAGCCTCGCCGTTATTCAAAAGAACGCTCATTGTCTATCCGTCAAATATGGAAGTCTACAGATTTTTGGGCTTGTCTCTTGAAAAAGGCAAAAAATACAAAGAATCGCTTGCTTATCTTAAACAGTCTATCGACAACAATCCGGAAGACAAAGAAGTGCTTTTTTCTCTGGCGGAGGCATTCGCAGAGACAAACGCTATCGAGCGTTCTGTAAAAATCTTTACGCACCTGCGCTCTGACCCGACTTACGGCCCGAAATCATGTCTTCAGGTCGGTATTCTGCATGCAAACACAAATTCTCTTGAAAAAGCGTTGCAGGACTTTGAGATTGGTCTGAAACACGAGAATGTTCCGGCTGACATTGCGGCAGAAATGCGCTACAGAATGGCTCAGGTCTATTTGAAAATGCAGAACATAAGCGAAGCTCTGGGACTTTTGAAACAGATTCAGGACATTACACCTGATTACAAAGACACAAAGAGTCTTATTATTCAATATCAGGAATTGAACCAGAACAAGAATCTTCAGACTTATTTGATAGCAAATCAGAGTGATTTTATTCTTTTGTGCAAACAGATTGTTTCCTCTTATTTTGAGAAATCAATCTCGCGCATTCTTGATATTACTCCTTCAAATGACAACACTGAAATTCTTGCTGAAATTGATACCTCAAAATGGACTGACGTTGTCCTGTTCCGTTTTTATAGAACGTCAAGCATTGTCGGCGAACTTTATGTCAGAGATTTCCACGAAAAGATTAGAGACACAAAAGCCGGCAGAGGAATCTGTTTTACAGCCGGTACTTTCAGTGAAGAATCGCGCAAATTTATTGACGGCCGCCCAATTGATTTGATTGAACGCGAAGAATTGAAGAAATTCTTGAGCAGCATAAAAGTTTCAGCGCCAGAAGAAGTCTAGGCGGCTTATT
>CADBUT010000017.1 GCA_902797925.1 uncultured Spirochaetaceae bacterium | reverse complement strand
GCGAAAATGTCTTCCGGTTTTGCGAAATATTCCCAACCCATAGAAATGCCTGCTTCAGCTGCAACAACACGTGACTTTGGTGCAACAATAGCAGCCTGAATCTCTTTCGGCTGGCGGATGAAAGCTTCGCGGTCAATGACTGAAACAACGCGTACAGTCTTGTTAGAAACAAGCTTTGCTGCGGCAAGTGCAAGATTGACTTCTGAACCAGATGCAACAACTGTTATGTCCGGGTTGTCTGAACCCTTCTTTACGATATAAGCGCCGCAACGTGCTGTGTTGCGCCAGTCTGGGTCGTCTTTTTCGTAAACTGCAAGACCCTGTCTTGTAAGTGCAAGGCAAGAAGGTGCGTCTGTTGTTTCCATTGCAATTTCCCATGCAACAGCTGTTTCTTCTGCATCGCCCGGGCGGAGAACTTTTACATTCGGAATTGCGCGCAAAGCTGCAAGTGTTTCAATCGGCTGGTGTGTCGGGCCGTCTTCGCCTACGTAGATTGAATCGTGCGTAAGAACGAAAACGACAGGCTGCTTCATCAAAGCTGAAAGGCGGAGAGCCGGGCGGAGGTAATCAGAGAAAACCATGAATGTCGCACAGAATGTGCGGAAACCGCCGTGAAGCTGAATACCGTTAGAGATGGCTGCCATTGCGAATTCGCGGATACCGAAGTGCAGATAGCGGCCGGCGCGGTTTTCCGGTGAATAAGAGCTTTCGCCTTTAAGAGCTGTTACGTTCGGGCCCTGCAAGTCAGCAGAACCGCCGACGAGGTTCTTGTAGCGCTGTGCCATTACGTTGAGTGCAGCGCCAGAAGCGTTTCTTGTTGCAAGAGATTCGCCTACAGCATACTGCGGCAAAGCTTCGTTTGACTGCGGCTTGTCTGAGAAGTATGCATCCCATTCAGCTTTCTTTTCAGGGTATTTCTTTGCCCATTCAGCAAAAAGCTTGTTCCAGTCGTCGTTTGCCTTTGCAAATACAGGTGCTTTTTCTGCAAAATAGTCTTTTGCTTCTTTTGCAATGTAGAATTCTTCGTTAGCCGGAATTCCGAGGTTTGCTTTTGCGGCAGCAATGCCTTCTGCACCGAGCGGTGCGCCGTGTGCCTTAGCTGTGCCTGCAACTGTCGGTGCGCCCTGTCCGATTGTAGACTTGAGCATAATCAATGTCGGGCGGTCATCTTTCTTTGCTTTTTCAACAAGAGAGATGATGTCTTTCATGTTGTACATTGAGCCTTTGAGAACCTGCCAGCCGTAAGCCTGATAGCGCTTCTCAACGTCTTCGTCAAATGCAATGTCAGTTGAACCGTCAATACTGATTTTGTTCTGGTCATAGAAAGCGATGAGCTTGCCGAGCTTGAGCTTGCCTGCAAGGCTTGATGCTTCAGAAGAAACGCCTTCCATAAGGCAGCCTTCACCAACGAGAGTGTATGTGTAGTGGTCAACAATCTTATAATCGTTTGTGTTGAACTTTGCGGCGAGCATTGTTTCAGCAATTGCCATACCTACAGCCATTGCAAAGCCCTGGCCGAGCGGGCCGCCTGTAGCTTCAACGCCGTCTGTAATGCCGAATTCCGGGTGGCCGGCGCAGTGAGAACCAATCTGACGGAAAGTCTTTACGTCATCGAGTGTTACGTTATATCCGCTTAAGTGAAGGATAGAGTACAAAAGCATTGAGCCGTGACCTGCAGAAAGTACGAAACGGTCGCGGTCTGCCCATTTTGAGTTTTTCGGGTTGTGCTTCATAATTTCGCCGTAAAGCACTGCTGCAAGCTCTGCACAGCCAAGCGGCAGGCCCGGGTGTCCTGAATTTGCTTTTTGAATTGCGTCCATTGAAAGGCTGCGCACAGAAAGTGCTGTGGCTTCAAGACCTTTTGTGTTCATTTGTTAGTCTCCTATGCTTTATGATTTTTTGTAGAACAAAAATTTCCTGTTTCAGTTCAGCCGGAAGCTTGCCGCAAAATAGCGCGAATGAATCCAGTTAAACGATTTAATTTACCTATATTATACAATTTTACACTTTGCGTAAATCGGTTTTTTCCCTTATAAAGCAGGAATGCTCTGCCTGCGGCCGGAAAATGGAGGCTGGCAGCATATTTTCTGCCTTTTATGCGGCGTTCATACCGGTGCAAAGTATTAGCAGGCAGTTGACAAAACATTCTGATGCCATAAAATAAAGATTATGAATTTTCTAGAAAAACTTTCCGGCCGCTGCGGCCGTTCACGGGCTTCAACAGTATTTGCTGTTGTCGCTTTTTTGTTAGTCCTTTCATCTAGCGCGTGTGCCAACGCACAGCAGGAATCGTCAAAAGCTGAAGACACGAAAACCGGCAATTCAAAGCAGGTTTCTCAAGCAGAAAAAGCGCTGAAGACACGGCAATACACCGAAATGATGCGGAGCGTATTTTCGTTTGTTGAGCAGAATTATGTTGATGAAGTTGACCCGACTGTTTTATACGAAGGCGCAATGAAGGGCATAATGGACGCACTCGGCGACCCTTACACCGTTTATCTTGATTCATCGCAGATGCGCAGCATGAACGACACGACTGTCGGCAATTTCGGCGGCGTCGGCCTTTCAATTTCAAAAGCATCTGTTTCTACACCTGAAAAGCCGGCCTATGTTGAGGTTGTTTCTCCAATCGAGAATACGCCGGGCTGGAAAGCCGGCATTCAAGCCGGAGACCTGATTCTTGCGATTGACGGCACGAACACCGCCGACATAACGATGGACGAAGTGCTTGCGCGTCTGCGCGGTGAAGTCGGTAAGCCTGTAAAAGTTCACATGAAGCGCGGCAAGAACATGGAATATGACGCAACGTTAATCCGCGCAATCATCGAAGTGCCGACCGTAAAATATGAGATGATCGGCAACGACATCGGCTATCTTAGAATAATCGAATTTACGCCGCAGACGCCTGAGCGTGTGCAGGAAGCTTTGGATTCTTTCGCAAAATCAGGCTACAAATCTCTGATTATTGACTTGCGCAACAATCCGGGCGGCCTTATTACAAGTGTTGTGTCTGTCGCAGACAAGTTCATTGATTCAGGCACAATTGTTTCAACAAAGAGCAGGCTTCAGTCTGAAAACATGTCGTTTACTGCAAAAAAGGCAACGACAACCGCACCGAGAAACATGCCGATTGTGGTGCTGATTAACAAAGGTTCTGCAAGTGCTTCAGAGATTTTGTCAGGTGCATTGAAAGATGACCACCTCGCTTACCTTGTGGGTGAAAACACCTACGGTAAAGGCTCTGTTCAGCAGGTAATTCCGCTCAACTTAAACAACGACGGAATTAAGCTTACAACGGCACGCTACTACACGCCGAGCGATTCAAATATCGATAAAGTCGGAATTCCGCCGGATAGAGAAGTGCTTTTCCCTGTTTTGTCTGAAGAAGAAGAAAAGACCTATCTTAAGATTTTTCAGTCTGATGAAATCAGCAAGTATGTTGAAGCACACCCGAACATGACACAGGCTGATATTGCCGCTTATGCGAAAACGCTGAAAAAGACATACAACCTTGAAGAGCGCGTTCTCCGCAAGCTTATCAGCAACGAAGTTTATAGAACTAAGATTCAGCCGCTCTACGATTTGGATTATGACATTCAGCTTGTCGCTGCAATCGACATTCTTAGAAAAGAATCTTTCGTTTCGCTCATGCGCAAGACAAAGACAATCAGCGAGCTTCAGGAAGAAGCTAAGAAAAAGGCTGAAAAAGAAAGTAAGACTGAAAAGAAGAATTAATGCGGCAATTTCTGCTAAACATTGAACTGGCTCCGCTGGAGAAGTTTTCTGTAAAGGGCAAAGATTTTAAATATTTGGCTCAAGTTCTGCGTTTAAGCCAGGGCAGCACTTTTGAAGGAAGGCTGCCCTCTGGCGGGTTATGTACTCTTAAAGTGCTTTTGCGTACAAAAAGCGAAATAATCTTGCAGCGCGCCGGTGATACTTCTGGAGAAAACGCAGAACAGGCTTTGCAGAACTTTAGCGGAAGTACAGTCGAAGGCGGCATGAGCGCGGCTCTTGTGGCGCAGAACGAAGCCGCCTGCATTTTGCCGGACGGTACGTGCAGCGGTTACGGCGCGCCAATCTGGCTTGTTCAGTGTATGCCGAAAGCTTCAAAGCTTGACGACATCGTAAGGCAATGCACCGAAATTGGCGTTGAGAAGATTTTTCTGATAGCCAGCGACCGTTCTGCTGTGGAAGCAAAGAACAGCAGCAGTTTAAAAATTGAGCGGTGGAACCGAATAATAAAAGAGGCACGTCAGCAGTCAGCTTCGCCTGTGGCAACTGTGCTGTATGCGCCCGCTGAAATAAAAGAGGTTCTTAAAACTTTAAAAGATTGTCTTGAACAGCGCCGCGCTGAAAATGGCGTTGACGCCGAAGGAAAGCCGGCTCTTCTTGTAATGACGGAAGCGCCGCTGCACCGGAAAGGGCTGCACGGGCTATTAAAGTCAAAGCCTTCGCCGGTTGTTGTGGCTGTAGGGTCAGAGGGCGGCATAAGCCCAAACGAGCTTGAAATGCTGACGGAATTCGGTTTTGAGCCTCTTCATTTTTCTACGAACATTTTACGGTCAGAAACTGCGGCTGTGTATGGAGTTTCTGCCGTTCAATCAATAATGACGGAGTTTTCGTTATGGCAGTGCAAAGAATAAATGTGTTGAATGTTCCTGTTGATATTATCCACCAGGAGGATATGGAAGCGGAAGTGCTTGCACTTCTTGAAAAGCCCGGCGCAAAGCAGATAATTTTCCTTAGCATCTGGGATTTGCTTTTTGCGCGCATGAACACCGAGTATCTGGTCTGTCTTCAGAATGCAGACCTTGTGCTGCCTATTTCAAAGTCAATCATTTCCGGGGCAAAATTCTTGAAGCAGGCTGTGCCTGTAAGATATAACCCCTTTTCTGCGATAATTTCGGTTCTGGCGATTTTGAACAAGCATTATAAGAGCCTTTACCTTTTCGGTGCGCACAAGCCAAGCCTTATGCAGGCCGAAGCCAACGTAAAATCAACATTTGAAGGCATTCAGATTGTCGGGCGGTGCGTCGGCTACTACGACAAAATGGACGAGAAAAACATTATAGCTGCAATGTTCAAAGCTTCTCCTGCCGTTGTTTTGATAGGCAGCGGAATAAAGAACCCTGAACGCTGGGTTTACCGCCGCAGAAACTGCTTCAATTCAAGTATTTTTATAGCAGACAATGATGTGCTCGATATTTTTTCAAAACGGAAAAAGTATGTAAATCCTAAGACATTTGAAAAAGGGCTTGAGATTTGGCCGGAAATTATCAAAAATCCGCTGAAGCTGTTTTTGATATTTCCATATATCTGGTACAAGCTCTCTCTTCTGTGGTTCCGTATTTTCAAGAAGAATAAACCTGTTGAATAAGCTTTTACCATGAAAATGCCGGTGGTTTTATTATTCAGCAACTCAGCTGAAGTTCTACAGCTTTTTTTTGACGATTTGAAAATCTGTGGTATAAGCCGGCATTTTTGCATGGACAGCGTTGATGTTGATAATCTTTCAAGATATGACTGCTGTGTTTTTGATCTTTCTGATGAAACACTTGCGGGAATGTCGTTTTTAGAAAAACTTAAGGCCTGTAAAATAGAAACGCCTGTCGTACTTCTTGTCTCTTTGCGGTTATTTGAATCTGTAAGAAAAATGTTTTGCAGCCAGAAACTTGTTACAGTTCTTCAGTTTCCGGTTTCTTCAAATGTTTTAAAAAAATGCATAAGTCAGTATGTTATAAACGATACAAGCGGCACTTCGCCGGGCGTTTCAGCTGACTGGAAAATTGAAAACACCAGTGTCCGTAATGATAATGCAAAAATGGCAGCAGATTTTGATGCGCTGCTTGGAACCTCTGAAGCGGTTGTTGACTTAAAAAAGAAGCTTGCATACATCAGTCAGACAGATGAACCGATTCTTATTGAAGGTGAATCAGGCACAGGAAAAACGTTTATAGCCCGTCTGTTACATGAAAATTCTAAAAGAGCGAAATTCCCCTTTATTTCGGTTAATTCTGCCGCCATACCTGATACAATTGCCGAAAGCGAGCTTATGGGCTCTGTAAACGGCGCATACACAGGCGCGGGCAACAGACCCGGTTATTTTGAGCAGGCAGACGGCGGTACGCTTTTTCTTGATGAGATTTGCGAAATGTCAAAAGTTGTGCAGGCTAAGCTTTTGAAGCTATGTGAGAGCGATGTTCTGTACCGTGTCGGTTCTATAAAACCCGTAAAATATAATGTGCGTCTTATCTGTGCGACCAATGCGAATATTTCAGAGAATGTTCAGCAGAAACTTTTCAGGCAGGATTTGTATTACCGCATTTCAGTTCTCAAGCTGAGAATACCGCCGCTGCGGGAACGTCCGGAAGATATTCCGCTGCTTATTGAGCATTTTTTGAAAGTAAAGCCTGATTATAATAAATATTATTTTTCGCCGGATGCTGTTGAAAAAATGCTTTTACACGACTGGCCCGGCAATATACGCGAGTTGAAAAACTGTGTGTACCGCGCTGTTTCGCAATGCGAAAGAGATTTGGTAAGTCCGGAGCTCATCTCGTTTGATTAGATGTGCTGCTGACTGTCCTGCGACTTTTTGAAAAGTCCTGCGGCTTTTGTAAAAGTCTTTTCGATGTATTTCGCCTCGCTTTCAGAAAGAGAGGCGCGTGAAAGCACAGACTTCCAGAAAAGTTCCATATCCGGTCGGCCTGTTATAGAGAAAAAACCCATTTTTTGCAGATTATCGCCGATTGTGGTAATTGTCTTAGAAAGCCGTTCCTGTGTTACCGGTGTATAACCTGCTGACATGGTTTTTTCCGCACGGAAAACCGTATAACACAAAATCTGAACTGCGTGGGAAAGATTCAGTGAACCGTCTCTGCCGTTTGCCGGAATAACTATGCCCGAGTTGCATTCAGCAAGCTCTTCGTCTGTAAGTCCGGTGCGCTCGTTGCCGAAAACAATTGCAACTTTTCCTTCAGGAATAGTCGAGTAACGCTCTGCAAATTCTTCCGGCAATAGCAGCCAGTCTTTGCGGTTTTTGCCGCGCCGTCTGGTTGTGCCGCAAATCCATGTGCAGTCGGCGCAGGCTTCAGTGATTGAGCTGAAAAATTTGGCTTTCTGCCATATATCAAAGGCATGAACTGAAAGGACAGAGACTTTTTCCTCGTCATAGTCTTCTTTTTTGCCGACTATGCGCAAATTATGTATGTCCATGTTTTTCATTGCCCT
The DNA here is from genome assembly GCA_902797925.1 of uncultured Spirochaetaceae bacterium. Lineage (GTDB taxonomy): Bacteria > Spirochaetota > Spirochaetia > Treponematales > Treponemataceae > UBA1240. Next base: position 9,158 of record CADBUT010000017.1, on the reverse strand, counting down.
GCATACAGAACCGACATTGCGGCTTTCTTCAGGTCTGCAAAGAACAATTACTGCCTCTTTTGTGTTTTCCGATTGGTTCATTTGCTGTAAATATAGCAAAGTTAAAATTAAAAGTGAACACCAGAAAAAATCAGAATTCAAATCGTAAAATGATAATGAAAATCTTTTTAAGATTTGACAACAGATAGAAAAAGGGTGTATATTTTCTGTATCGTTTAAGAAATTTTCAAATTTTTTTTGTGAGTTTCTTATTTAGTAAAAGTGTTTTGAAAATCTTTCATGGCGGTGAGTATATGGCTAACAATGATGACATCGTTCCAGGTTTTAATGAAGAAAAAGACGACAGCTTGCGTATTACGCTTGAGCGTCCTGAGGAAAATCCTTCTTGTATCGTCTTGTATTTGAACGGTTATATCGATACTTATAATTCGGCTTTCTTTTTGAAGCGTGGAGCTAAGGTTGTAGAAGCAGGATATATTAATTTGATTTTGAATTGTGCTGCTTTGAACTATGTTTCTTCAACAGGAATTGGCTCTTTTACCGCTTTTCTGAAGATGGTTAAGCCAAAAGGCGGCGATGTTGTTCTTCTTGATATTCAGCCGAAAGTTTATGAGGTTTTCCAGCTTTTAGGTTTTTCTCAGTTCTTTAATATTAAAGACAATATCACAGATGCTATAAATTATTTCCATCAGGATTCAGCTGATGAGTCTGAATTGTTCCCTAAGGTTTTTGGCTGCCCTGTGTGTTCAAAGAAACTGAAAGCAACAAAGCCAGGCCGTTTCAGATGTTCTGAATGTAAGTCAATAATAGCCATAGATTCAAGAGGCGAAGTTTCTTTAGGCTAAGGAAAACTTCAATTCGTATAGAAAGAGTCTGATTTTTCAGACTCTTTTTTTGTTTAAAAAAATACAGAAAAATATTGAAAAAAAGCTTGACAAATAATGCAGATTCCCCTTTGTTTTCAATGTTGATAACTTGTGGAAAACTTATAAAAGATTTGGGGAAAACTTGGATTTTCTGTGGAAAAAAAGAAGAAACAATGATTATCCTTTTTTGATAATTAGAATATGCTTTATAAATATATACAGTACAAGTAATTATAATTTCTTATTCTACAACGAAAAATACATGTCAATATATAAAATTGTAAAATCTTTCTGAAAACTGAAGATTTTACAAAGGATAAGTTGTGGAAAACTTGTTTCCGCTTTTTCTAAACTTATTAAAGTATATTCTTTACAGGTGAAAATAATGATACATAAAGACTTATAGTTTTATGTTTTTGTCTTGTTTTAGTTGTTTTTGTTTATACTTCGTGATATTCTATAAGAGTGAAAAAGGTTGTTTCTCTTATCTTGGAGTTTTTTCTTTTTTTTCTGATTTCTCTTGTTTTTCTGGCATTTGTGTACATGCTGAATGAAAGCTGTTCATTACTGTGTGCCGGTCAGAATACAAAGGTTTTTCTCTTACAGCCGTTCCTGAAGGGGCTCGTCGAAATAGCGCCGTTCGCCGGAATTCTGGCTCTTCTGCTGAGCTTTCAGTTTCTTGTGCGTCACCACTGGCATAATGTTGTTTCTTTGCTCTGCATGGTTGGCCTTACAGCTCTTGTCTTTGCCGTAATAATTCCTGTGGACTTCGGCTTGAAAATGAACATGTACGGTCTGTCAAATGAGCGTAACGACGCTTTGCAGGCTTTGCATAAAGACGTGATTCAGACACCGGGCTATTTTAGAACGACAGAAGCAGGCGTTTATTATTATACGGCAATTGACCATACATACACTGCTTCCGGCGTTTATCAGCCGCTTTATCAGCAGGATGTTAGATTCTTTGAAACTTTCAAGCACAGCAGCCTTCAGTTTGCCCGGGAAGAAACGAAAACAGATCTGCTTATAAAGAATGAGCTTGCAATGCCGGTTTATCTTTCCTGGCCTATAAATGCGTTAAAGCAGATGTCTGATTACTTTTATCAGGGCTATAACCGCGGCTGGCTGCCGTATCTGTGCCTTGCTTCAATTGCGCTTGCATTGTTTGCACTTTGGGGAATTTCATTTATTTCTTCATGGCCGCTGTTGAGCGTATTTTTGATGATTTTGTCTTTTGTCGGTGTGCTTGCAGCCAATTATTTTGCGCTTTGTACACAGCAGATGATGCCTGCAAAAATGTTTATGAGTGAATGGCTTTCTGCTGATTCTGTAAATCTGATATTTCCAGTAATACTTAATTTCCTGTTGCTTCTCTTGGGTTCTATATTTGGGCTTATTGCTCATCTCTTAAGAAAAAAACGTAATTTTGGAGCTTAGCTATGAAGTCAATAACCGGACGGGTAGGATTTTTCTTTGTTATTTATTTTTCAATTTCCTTTTTACTTGTTTGTGCGTTTGCCTTTATAAAGGGAGTTCCTGCGGAAATTATTCCTATTTTTGCAACTAGGTACAAAATCAATACTGCCTGCTTCTATTTCTTTTCAATTTTTTCAGCACTTGAAATTTCAGGATTTATGGTTTCATTTTCGTGGGTTTTTGCCAAAGAGATGAAAGCTGAAAGAGTAAAAGGCAAGTCTGAAATGCTCAAGTTTTTGCGCAGCGTTTTTGTAATAATGATTTGCTGCCTTGTGCTTTCGGTTGCGGCTACAGAAGTACTTCTTCCGCTTATGAAGTCAAATCAAACAGCAATTACAAATGCCTCGGTTGATTTCAAGGACTTTTCTAAAAGAGCACAAGCTCATCTTGCTTTGGGCAATTATTCAGAAGCCGAGCTGTTTGCACGTCAGGCTTTACGCATCGATCCGTCTGCCAAAGAGATTAACGATATTCTGCTTCAGGCTGAAATTGATGCAAGCCATGCAGAAGCTTCTCCAAAACGCTCCGGCTCGCTTCCGCCTCCAGGAAAAGATAACGTAATTGAAGTGAATATTCCTGTGCCGGAACTTATTGAAAGGGCAAGAAAAGCTTATAAAGACCGTTCGTTTTTTGATGCGCATTATTATGCGACACTTGTATTAGACGCTTACGGCAACGAGCCGAATGTTCATACTGAAGAAGCAAAGAGCATCGCCGCAAAGGCATGGGAAAATCTTCAGACAGCAGATTCAAGCCTTGGCGGCACATCTGAAGCAATGTACGCTCTAAAAAAGAAGGGTTATGCTGCAATTACTACCAAAGATTATCTTCAGGCTTATTATACTTTCAGAGAGCTGCTTAATTCTTCAGACTCAACAATTGACCCGGATGTTAACCGCTATCTTGCAATTGCAGAGTATGAGCTTAGAAACCAGTGCTTCTTTATAGATGAAACGTATGACCTTCAGCCTTTTGAGTCTGTGCGCAATGTTCATTTTGCAGTTACAAGACCAGATGATACGCTGCTTATAGTCGGCATTAAAGGCATGACTTCTATAGAAGACAGCGGCAGATATGTTCAGTATTTGCGCGGACTTCATATTATTTCTTATGACAAAGACAAAAATATTGAAGAAAACTTCTATGTGCCTTATGCAAAACTTATTGCAGAAAATGCTGAAAAGATCAGCCCGTACTATGATCGGGTTGTAAAAGACCAGAAACAGAAAACAGTTCCGTATCTTATTATAAATTGTGTTCATAGAGATGACAGGCTTGTCAAAGTTGCACCTATTTTCTATGAGGGTAAGACAGCAGAGCGTGAAAACCGCAGTGTTTATGTTCTGCCTCTGCCTTTCAAAGATTTTCTTCAGATTATGGATGCATCGCAGGGAACAGATACTATGTCTCTGATTTCACTTGCGGGATTCTGTTCAAAAGCAAAGAAATATGGTTTTTCTTTTGAAGTATTCTTCCATGCGCTTACAACAAGACTTGCACAGCCATTTATGTTTATTTTTATGGCGCTTGTTGCCGCAATTCTTGCATGGCAGTTCAAGATTTCAAAGAAGCAGTTTGTTCACTTCTGGTGGCTTTTTTCTGTACCGTTTTTTGCTGTAATTGCGTATTTCCTGCTCGGTTTCTGCCGCTATGTTATCAGTCTTTTGCTTATGGCATTAATCGGTTCGGTCGGCTGGGTTGCTCTGCCGGTCTGCTTTGTTATCTACATTATATTGTTTATTCTCCTGAGTCTTGGTTTTGTATCAATGAAAGACGCATAAGACAGCATAAACTTTGAAAAGCCCATATTTCAGGTGGGCTTTTCAATTTATTGCAGTTACTATATATTAAGCTCATGAGTTTATCTTTTGAAAATCAGTTTGATACAACTACAATAAATGAATTCGGGCTTGAAGAGCCGCCTGGTTACAGAGTTATTTTGCTTAATGATGACTTTACAACAAAAGATTTTGTAGAACTGATTCTTGTTAAAATTTTTCATAAATCACAGTCGGAAGCAGTAAAAATCACTGAGAGTGTTCACAAGCAGGGCAAAGGCATCGTCGGTGTTTATCCTTTTGATATTGCAGCTACCCGTATTGAAATAGTTCATTCAAATGCGCGTGCCAACGGATTCCCTTTAAGATGCACAATGGAGAAAGTGTAGATGAAGTTTTCGCCGCAAGCACAGCTTGCCTTGCAGAAATCAAAAGATTACGCTGAACGTCACCGGCATGAGTTCCTGACGGCAGAGCATCTTCTGCTTATTTTGTTGTCAGAACAAAAAATAGAGAGCCTTCTTGAGTCATGCGGTTCAGATGTTTCAACAGTCAAAAACAATCTGTACAGATATATTGATTTGAATATTCCTGTATTGATTGCAGGTGAAACTATTGAGAGCCTTGGTTTCCAGAATGTTATCATTGGAGCTACAGAGCACTGTCTTTCCTGCGAAAAGCCCTCAATCGGGCTTGAAGATCTTTTAATAAGCATTTATGACTGTGACAAGACTTATGCTTCGTATTACCTTAAAGCTTCCGGCGTGAACCGACTTGAACTGATAAGCGGAATTACGTATCAGTTTCAGAATGAGGAAAACCGTGAAAATGAATTTGTGGACGGTGAAAATACAGAATCTTCGGAAATGAGCCAAAAAGAAGATGCTGAAACTGCCAATTCCTTTGAGGAATTGATGAAGCTTGCCGAGCAGAAACTTCTGAATATAAGCGAAATGGAAAATGAGCTTAATCAGATTCAGCCTGAAAATGGCGGTGCAAACCCAATGGCAGATGATATGCCGGACGGTTCCGCAAGAAAAGCCCGCCGTTCAATGATTGCACGCTTTACTGTAGATTTGACTGAAAAAGCTCGTAACGGCGAATTGGACGAGCTCATTGGCAGAGAAACCGAAATTGACAGAACTTTGCAGATTCTCTGCCGCCACACTAAGAACAATCCTGTTCATGTCGGTGCACCGGGTGTAGGCAAAACAACGCTTGCCTATGGACTTGCACAGCGCATTGCGGACGGTAAAGTGCCGGATTTGCTCAAAGATTTTTCGCTGCTCTCTCTTGATGTGGGTGTTCTCTTAGCCGGTACTAAATTCCGCGGAGAATTCGAGGAGCGCATAAAAAGGCTTTCTGATGAGCTTTTGCGCCGGAAAAATGTAATTCTCTATATTGATGAGATTCACACAATTGTTGGATCTGGAAGCGGTTCAAACGGACTTTTGGACGGCGCGAGCCTGTTTTCTAATCTGTTTTCTTCAAGAACCGTCCGCTGCATGGGGGCAACAACCTACGAGGAATACACAAAGTATTTTGAGAAAAATCATGCTTTGGCGCGCCGTTTCCAGAAAATCGACATTGAAGAGCCTTCTGACGAAGAATCTGTAAAAATTTTGCAGGGTATTTCGCCCCGTCTTGAAAAATTCCATAACGTAAAATACACAGCAGAAGCTCTTGAAAAAGCAGTTAAGCTTTCACGGCTTTATATGAAAGAGCGTTTCCTTCCGGACAAGGCTGTTGACATAATTGATGAAGCCGGTGCTTTTCTGCGCCTTCATCCGCAGACTGAACAATCTGAGAAAACTGAAAAAACTGAAGCAGCCGCAATTATAGATGAGAATCTCATTGAGCGCATTACAGCTAAAATGGCTCATCTGCCGGAATTAACCGCATCACTAAACGAAAAAGACAGACTGAAAAATCTTGAGCAGTCGCTGAAAAAGTCTGTTTTGGGACAGGATATTGCGGTTGCAACAGTTGTGGCTGCCGTCAAAAGAGCAAGAGCCGGCTTCCGTGATGCCAATAAGCCGATGGGCTGCTTTCTTTTTGCAGGACCTACAGGTGTAGGTAAGACCGAGCTTGCAAAGGCTCTTGCCGAGAACCTTCAGCTTACACTGCACCGCTTTGACATGAGTGAATATCAGGAAAAGCACACTGTAAGCCGTCTTATCGGCTCGCCGCCCGGTTACGTCGGTTTTGAAGAAGGCGGACTTTTGACAGACGCAGTACGGCATGAGCCTAATTCGCTTGTTCTGCTTGATGAAATAGAAAAAGCTGATGCAGATATTTTCAATGTTCTTCTTCAGGTAATGGACTATGCAACACTGACAGACAATCAGGGCAGAAAAGCTGATTTCCGTAATGTCCTCTTGATAATGACAAGCAATGCCGGTGCTGCAAGTGTTTCAAAGTCTTTGATTGGTTTTGGCGAGCGTACAATCGGTACATCCGCCGTAAATGAAGCTGTAGAAAAGATTTTTACGCCAGAATTCAGAAACAGGCTTGATGCAGTTATTCCTTTTGAGCATTTAAGCAAAGAAATTATGGTTTCTATTGTACATAAAGAAGTTGAAAAGCTCTCTGCAAGACTTTCTGATAAAGGCGTTAAAATTTCACTTACAGATAAATGTGCAGAGTATCTTGCAGAAGAGGGCTATTCAATTGAATTTGGTGCAAGAAATATCAGCCGCATAATCGATCAAAAGATTTCTTCTAAACTTGTTGATGAAGTTCTTTTTGGGCGCCTGTCTGAAGGCGGAACAGTTTCCTGTGATTTGAAGAACGGTGAAATCACGTTGAAATATGGACGCAAATCGAAACGACAGTGATTTTCCCGTTTTGGGAATAGATGATTATTTTCAGTTTCCTTTACCTGAGCAGTCTGATGACGGTCTTGTTGCAGTCGGCGGCAATCTTTCTCCTGGAATGCTCCGCTCTGCCTATTTGCAGGGAATTTTTCCATGGTTTAATGAAGAAGACCCTATTCTGTGGTGGTCGCCTGATCCGCGCTTTGTGCTTTTTCCGGAAGAACTGCATGTGCCTAAAAGTCTCCGCCGCGTGCTTAATCAGAATGTTTTTGAATTTTCCATGGATAAAAATTTTAAAGAAGTTATCTCGTTTTGTGCAGCCGCAGAACGCGCCGGACAGAAAGGCACTTGGATTCGCCCAGACATGATAGAGGGCTATACAAAACTGCATGAATGCGGGCTGGCACATTCTGTTGAGGCGTATCTTGACGGCAAATTAGCCGGCGGTTTTTATGGTGTGCTGATTGGATCTGTGTTTTTTGGTGAATCAATGTTTACGCATGTGGAAAATGCGTCTAAAGCAGCATTTTGTACTTTTGTAGAGGCGTTCAGGAAAGCAGGCGGTAAATTGATTGATTCGCAGATTTATACGGATCATATCGCCCGTTTTGGCGGACGGAATATTTCGCGCGCTGCTTTCCTTCGTTATGAAAAAGACTATCTTGAAGAACCGCTTCTTGGCGAAGTGAATTTGTAGCCGATTCCGCGGACAGTCTGTATATAGCGTGGAACACCTTTTGCATCGTCCATTTTCTGGCGCAGACGTGCAACGTGAACATCGATAGTTCTTGTGCTTACTTTCTCTTCATAGCCCCAAACTTCATCAAGGAGTGTGTCGCGCGAAATAACTTCGCCTTCATGAAGATACATATAATCAAGCAGTTTAATTTCCTGAGCCAGCAATGGAACTTCCTGTCCATGAACTTCCATATAGCCGCGGCGAAGGTTGATTGTGAGGTCAGACGGTTCATCTTCCAGTTGTCTTGAATGAACAGTCTTTATAGCCTCGCCTCTTCTGATTTGAACTTCAATGCGGGCAAGAAGTTCTGCCATTTCAAATGGCTTTGTTATATAATCATCTGCTCCTGTCTTGAGACCTGTAACCTTGTCTTCAAGCAGGCTTTTCGCACTTAAAATGATAATCGGAGTTAAGATGCCGTCTTCTCTGAGCTTTTTGCAAACGGTAAAGCCATCAACTTCCGGCAGCATAATGTCAAGAATTATTAAATCAATAGTTTCATTGTGACCGTATTCAATACCCTGTGTTCCTGTCTTTGCTTCAATTACGTGGTAGCCTTCGGATGCAAGCCTGTCGCCCATTGTAATGCGCAAGCCTTCTTCGTCTTCAACGATGAGTATTTTTTTGCCCATTGTATCCTCCTAAAAAATCAAATTCATGCCTCTTTATATTATATTCATTTTGTAAAATCGAGCAAGCATTTTTACAGTTTTTATTGCATGTAATCTGAAATAACAGGAAAAACCAAGGCGAAAGTTGTTCCTGAAGGTGATGAATTTTCAAGAAGAACAAGCCCTTCGTGCAGGTTCATAATTCTCTTAACAAGATTCAGACCGACTCCGCTGCCTTCTATCTGATGGTTATGTGCCGCAGTTCCGCGTACAAAAGGCTCAAAAATAGAATTCTGCTCGTTTTTGGGAATTCCTTCGCCGTGGTCAGAGATGCGGATAACAGCAGCCTGCTTTACGTTTTGCGGTGCAAAAACATGGCGGGTAATCTTCAGCGGGCAGTTTTCTATTTTAAGGCTGATGCTTGTGTATTTTCCGTCTTTTGAATGTTTATAGGCATTTGAAATAAGGTTGTCTATTGCGCTGAGAATTGCCGTTTTGTCACAATAGACAGGCACTTTTTGGGCAGGCAAATCTGTATGTATTTCAAAATCGTCATTTTTCCAGGGCAGTTCCCAGTGCGATATTTCATCTTGAAGCAGCTCGCACAAATCATGTTTTTCGTGCTTGAGATTTGTGCCTGTTGTTATTTTTGAGTACAAAAGGAAATAATCTATAGTAGATTTCAGTCTTTTGCTTTCTTTGTTGATCATGTTGCCGTAATAGCGTATGCGCTCTTTTGATGTAATAATGCCGTCGCTCATATTTTGTGCCGCTGATGAAATAACGGCAAGCGGTGTTTTCAGTTCGTGTGTAATTGTTGAAATAAATTCCTGCTGATGCGTTGCAAGACGTTCAGCTCTGCGCATATTTAT